>NZ_JBFBDY010000842.1:0-2388 GCF_040683475.1 Kitasatospora sp. NPDC093558
TTCTTCGCGAGCGCCCTCGTCACGAGGAGGCGCACGGCGGGCGGGAACGCGGCAGGAAGATCCGGCGCGGGCTCGCGCACGTGCTTGAGCGCCACCTCCAGCACGCTCTCGCCCTCGAACGGCGGCCGTCCGGTGAGGAGTTCGTAGCCGACGACGCCAATCGAGTACAGGTCGGAGGCCGGGACGACGCCGCCCTTGCCCTCGGCCTGCTCGGGCGCCATGTAGAGCGCGGTGCCGATGATCGCGTGCGAGGCGGTGATCTTGGTGCTGGCGACCGCGCGGGCGATGCCGAAGTCGGTGATGGTGATCCGGCCGTCGGCACGCACCATCAGGTTCGACGGCTTGATGTCGCGGTGGACGATGCCCTGCCGGTGGGCCGCCTGCAGGGCGTCCAGGGCGGACGCGAGCAGGGCGAAGGCGCGCTCGGGGGCCATCGGGCCGTCGGCGGCGAGGACCTGGTCGAGCGGGCGGCCCTCGATCAGCTCCATGACGATGTAGGCGCAGCGCTCGCCGTCGTAGTCGTCGGAGGAAGTGGAGGAGGACGCGGCGGCGACAGTGGTGTCACCGCTCGGGCCGGCGGCGTCACCAGCGCCACCGGAGTCACCGGAGTCACCGGAGTCGCCCGGGTCACCGGGGCCTCCCGCGAATCCGGAACCGCTCTCGCCGTAGTCGTACACGTCGACGATCCCGGGATGGTCGATCGCGGCGACCATCTGGGCCTCGCGCCGGAAGCGCCGGACGAACGTGCCGTCCTCGAACAGCGCCGAGTGCAGGACCTTGACGGCGACCTGGCGCGCCAGCACCCCGTCCTGGGCCCGCCAGACGGTGCCCATGCCCCCGCCGCCGATCCGCTCGGTGAGCGTGTACCGCCCGCCGAGCACGGTCCCCCGTCCCGTCATCCCCTGCCCCCAGATGTCATGACCCTCCCCAGCGGGCCTTCGGGCACACAGTGTGCCAGAGGGTGCCGCACGGTCATCACCCGCCGTCCGGGCCGGAATCGGCCGATGGAAAGGGCGTTTCGCACACGCTCGGCATACCGGGGCACACGGGTTGCACCGGGAGTCACCGGGCGTACCGGGGCGCAGGCGACGCAACGGCCACGCCCGGCGCACCGGGCCTCCCGCCGCACCGCGCGCACCCCGACCCGAGCACCCGCGTGCACCCCCTGCGCCCCAGGGGGCGCCCGGCCTCAGGCCTGCCCGGACTGCCGGGCGTGCTCGGCGACCTCCAGCACGGCCGCCGTGACGGCCCCGGGGTCGTCGGCGTGGATGGCATGACCGGCGCCGCGCACGACGATGTGGGTGCCGCGGGTCGCGCGCTCGGCGATGCGCGACTGCAGGATCGTCCAGCGGGTGCGCAGGACCGTCGGCAGGCCCTCGGTCGCGCTCAGGACGGCCACCGGTACGTCGGGCACGCTCGCGGCCGACCGGCGGCGCCGGATCTCGGTCACGGCGAGGGTCATCAGCCGGTTCTCGGCGACGGCGGTGCGCCACTGGTGACGGCCCGGACGGACGGCCCCGGCTCCGGGGGCGACGGCCGACCGGAGCAGCCCGATCCGCACCATCGCGGCCTCGGCGGCGCGGACGGCCGGCGAGTGGAACTCCTCGTGCGCCGGGTCCACCAGCACCAGGCCCCCGACGAGCTCCGGCCGCTGCCAGCACACGAGTTGGGCGAGCAGGCCGCCCCAGCTGTGCCCCACGAGGACGCACGGGCCGTCGCCGAGGTGCTCCACCAGGGCGACCAGATCGGCGAGTTGGGTCTCCAGGGTGAGGCCCGCGTCGAAGTCGCTGGCGCCGAGCCCGGCCCGGTCGTAGGCCACGACCCGGCCGCGCCGGGCGAGTTCGGGCAGCACGGGTGCCCAGGTGAGCGCGGTCGCGCCGCTGCCGGCCACCAGGACGACCGTCGGTTCGCCCCGGCCCGTGTTCCGGCCCGCCTCCCGACCCGCCTCCCGGCCCGTCTGCCGGGTCGCTTCCCGGTCCGTCTCCCCGCCGGCCTCCACCCAGCGCAACACCCGTCCGCCGCGGTCCAGTTCACCCTGGCAGACGCCGCCGGGGACGCGCTCCGACACGGCCGACAGCGCGGCCGGCAGCTTCGCCGTCGCCGTCGAGCCCCCGCCGCGTCGCGGGTGCGAGGCCGTACGGGTGGGCGCGGCCCCCCGGGTACGCGCGGTTTCCACAGTCATTTCGTGCACAGTCCGGTTCCCCCCTGGAACTCTGGAGCATGGATCGTCGTGGATCCTCATGGATCGCCGACCTGCGTCGCGGTCGCGCGTCGCGCGCCCACGCATCGCCGCCGTGGCTCGCCGCCCTGGCTCGCCATGACGCGCCGCCCGCCCGCGCGGACCGGCCGTCGAACCCGGCCGGCGGAGCCAGGTACGCGGGTCGGTCC
>NZ_JBFBDY010000843.1:0-2386 GCF_040683475.1 Kitasatospora sp. NPDC093558
TGGCGAGGACGAGCCCGGCGGCCATGACCACCGCGCTGCCGGCCGCGGCGGCCAGCCCGACCGCGTCGAGCCGGGCGCCGGCCCGCAGCACGAGCAGGCTGACGCCCACGACGCCCGCGATGCCGGACAGGACGGTGCGCGGCGTGATCCGCTCGCCCAGCAGCGCCGACGACAGCACGGCGGTGACGAGCGGCTGGATGGCGCCGACGGTCGCGGCGATCCCGCCGGGGAGGCGGTAGGCGGCGACGAAGAGGAGGGCCTGGAAGAAGCCGATGTTGAGCGCGCCGAGGACGAGCGCGCGCCACCACCAGTCGCCCCGGGGCAGGGTGCGGGTGACGGCGACGAGCAGGAGCCCGGCGGGCAGGCAGCGCAGGACGCCGGCGAGCAACGGCCGGTCGGGCGGCAGGAGTTCGGTGGTGACGAGGTAGGTCGACCCCCAGACGGCGGGGGCCAGTGCGGTCAGCAGCACGATGCCGAGGCGATGTCTTAGCACTAAGCCAATGTATCTCAGTGCTAAGGCATTTTCTGGCGCTCCGGTGGCGTGAGGTGGCTCACAGTTACCTCACTGCTAAAGGACATATCGGGGGATCCCCTACCCTGGACCCGTGGCAGATCATGTGGACCGCGTCGTCGCGCAGTGGGGCGCCGAGCGCCCCGACCTGGACGTCTCCCCGATGGAGGTGTTCGGCCGGCTCAAGCGCCTCTTCCGGCTGGTGGACGCCGAACTCAACCGCACCTTCGGCGAACACGGCCTGGACGCGGCCTCCTTCGACGTCCTCGCCACCCTGCGCCGCAGCGGCCCGCCCTACCGGCTCACCCCCACCGGCCTGATGCAGTCCGCCATGGTCACCTCCGGCGCGATCACCCAGCGCCTCGACCGCCTGGAGGCCCGCGGCCTGGTCACCCGCACCCGCAGCGAACAGGACGGCCGCAGCCGCGAGGTCGCCCTCACCCCCGAGGGCCACGACCTCGTCGACCGGGCCCTGCCCGCCCACCTCGCCACCGAGTACCGCATGCTCGCCGGCCTCGACGACGCGCAGACCGCCGCCTTCGTCGACGCCATGCGCACGCTGCTGGCGTTCATGGGCGACAGCGCGGAGTGACGAGCTCTAAGGTGTCGGCGTGAGTTTTCATCTGGTGGTGGGATACGGGCCCGCGGGGGCGGCCACGGCACGGCTGCTGGCCGGGCGTGGACACGAGGTACGCGTCGTCACCCGGTCGGGCCGGCCCGTCGAACCCGGCATCGAGCACCTCGCGCTGGACGCGTCCGACCCCGCCCGGCTGACCGAGGCCGCGCGCGGCGCCGTCGCGATCCACGGCTGCGCCGCGCCGCCCCTGCACCGCTGGGCCGCCGAACTGCCGCCGCTGACCGACGCGCTGTGCGCCGCGGCCGAGGCGAGCGGCGCGGTGCTCGTCCTGCTCGGCAATCTCTACGGCTACGGCCCGGTCGACGGCCCCCTCACCGAAGACCTCCCGCTCGCGGCGACCGGCCCCAAGGGCAAGGTCCGGGCGGGGATCTGGGAGCAGGCCCGGGCGCTGCACGAAGCGGGCCGGATCCGGGCCGTCGAGGTCCGCGCCGCCGACTTCTTCGGCCCCGGCGTCACCGACCGCGGCCACCTCGCCGCCCGGGTCGTGCCCCGCGTCCTGGCCGGGCGGCCCGTCGCGGTGCTCGGCGACCCGGACGCACCGCACAGCTGGACCTACCTGCCCGACGTGGCCGCCGCCCTGGCCGGGGCCGCCGACTACGAACGCGCGTGGGGCCGGGCCTGGCACGCCCCGACGGCACCGCCGAAGTCGGCCCGGGACATGGTCGCCGGCCTCGCCGCAGCGGCGGGCACCACCTCGGCAGCCGTCCGCCGGACACCCCCGGCCGTCCTCGCCGTCGGCTCCCTCGTCTCCCCGCTCCTGCGCGAACTGAGGGAAACGCTCTACCAGTTCGACCGCCCGTTCGTGATGGACTCCGCCGCCTACGAGTCCACCTTCACCCTGCACCCCACCCCACTCGACGAGCAGTTCCGCGCGACGGTCGAGTGGTGGCGCGGGCGGCGCTGAGTCAGGGGTTGACCCCCACCGCCTTGAAGAACGTGTAGTGGAACGTCCCGTCCTCGTCCGCCGTGCGGCGCAGGCCGGCGATGCCGTCGTCGAACGCTGCGGGGGTGGTGAGGCCGGCGGACAGGGCGTCATCGCGGATGGAGTCGACCATGGCGATGAAGGTGCGGCGGGTGAAGCCCTCGACGAGGGCCGGGCGGGAGGCGTCGGCGTAGACCGTGCGCGGGCGGACCGTCACGTCCGTAAAGCCGGCGGCGGTGAGGAGCGGGTGCAGGCGGCGGCCGATCAGGGCGTCGCCGCCCGCGTCGGCCTGGAGGCGGACGAGGTGGCCGACGGC
>NZ_JBFBDY010000844.1:0-2385 GCF_040683475.1 Kitasatospora sp. NPDC093558
GCCCGGGTCGCCGCCGACGGCGGCGCGGGCGACGGGTCCCGCCGCCTCACCGCCTACTACACGCTCGCCGAGCACGCCGCGACCGGCGGCGGGCCGCGCGACGGCCTCCGCGCCTACCTGGCGGAGCGGCTGCCCGCGTACATGGTGCCCGCCTCGTTCGTGGCCCTGGACGCGATGCCGCTCACCCCGGCCGGGAAGATCGACCGCCGCCGCCTCCCGCAGGCCCTCCCGCAGGCGCGTGGGCCCGTAGCGGGCGCCGGCGCCGACACCGGCGGGGGCAGCGGAGGAGGCGCAAGGCCGGGCGGCGCCGACGCCGTCGAGGACGCCGTCGGACAGCTGTGGGCCGAACTGCTCGCCGTCGAACTCGTCACCCCCGCCGACGACTTCTTCGCCCTCGGCGGCACCTCCCTGCTCGCCATGGAGATGCTCGCCCGCGCCCGCCTCGTGTTCGGCATCGACGTCACCCGCATCCGCGCGCTCACCCGCGCCCTCCTGCGCGACGCCACGCTGCGCGCCTTCGCCGCCGCCGTACGCGACGCCAGGGCGGGCGGCGCCGGCTCCCGCGAGACCGCCGTCGACTGGGCCGCCGAAGCCGAACTCGCCCAGCCCGTACGCCAGTCCTGGCACCCCGCGCCCTGCCGCGCCGAACCCGCCGAGATCCTGCTCACCGGCGCCACCGGCTTCTGCGGCGCCCACCTGCTGCACGCGCTGCTCGCCACCACCCGCGCCCGCATCCACTGTCTGGTCCGCGCCCCCGACGAGGAACACGCCCTCGAACGGTTGCGCGCCACCCAACAGCGCTTCCTGCGCGGCGACTTGGCCGACGCCCGGGTGGTGCCGGTGGTCGGCGACCTCGGCGAACCGATGCTCGGTCTGACGCAGCGTCAATTCGACTGGATGGCCGGGAACCTGGACGCCGTCCACCACCTCGGCGGACAGGTCAACTTCATCTACCCCTACCACCAGCTGCGCGGCCCCAACGTGACCGGCACCCGCGAGATCGTCCGCCTCGCCGGCCTCAGCCGGGGCGTGCCCGTGCACTACCTCTCCACGCTCGCCGTCCTCGCCGGGTTCGGCGCGGCGGGCATCCGCGAGGTCACCGAACGCACGCCGCTCGCGTACCCGGAGCGGCTGGGCGTCGGGTACGTGGAGAGCAAGTGGGTCGCCGAGCAACTGCTGCACAACGCCGCCGCGGCCGGCCTGCCCGTCACCGTCCTGCGCACCAACGACGTCACCGGGGACCTGGCGACGGGCGTCATGAACCACGGCACGGAGATGTGCGCCCTCATCAAGTACCTGGCCGACAGCGGTACGTGCCCCGACGTGCGGCTCCTGCTCGACTACGTCCCGGCCGACCGGTTCGCCCGTGCCGTCGCGCACATCGCCGCCCACGCGCCCGCCGACGGCGAGGTGTACCACGTCACCTCGCCCCAGCCCGCCGACCTCGCCGACCTCGCCGAACGGCTCCGGGTGCGGGGTTACCCGGTGACCCAAATGCCGTACCGGGACTGGGTGCAGAACCTCGTCCGGTACGCCGCCGCGCACCCGACCCACCCGATCGCGCCGTTCGTGCCGCTCTTCGTCGACCGCGCCCCCGGGGCGGCGATGTCGATCAGCGAGATGTACTTCCAGCCGACCTTCCCGCGCTTCGACCGCACCCACACCGAGGCGGCGCTGGCGGGCAGCGGGATCCGGCTCCCGGCGGTGGACGCCGGACTGCTCGACCTCTACCTCAGGCAGCTGGAGGCGGACGGGTACCTGAGGGCGGGCGTGTGAACGTGTTCGCCGGGCTGGACCTCCGCTCCGCCCCCGGGGACGGGCCGGTGGCGTTCGGGGCCGGGCTCGGCGCGGACGAGATCCTCTCCGCCTACCAGTGCGGGCTCTTCCCCCTCCCCGCCGCCGACGAGTTCGCCATCGCCTACAACGAGGCGCGGTTCGAGGAGGCCGTCGAGGCCGGGGAGATCGCGCTGCTCGGCGGCGACGACCCGTACGCCGTCGCGTGGTGGTCGCCCGACCCCCGGCCCGTCATCGCGCCCGACGGGGTCAGGATCGGGCAGCGGCTCGCGCGGCGGCTGCGCAACCGGCTCGGGTGGTGGACCAGCGTCGACCTGGCCTTCGGCGAGGTGCTCGCGCGGTGCGCCGAGGGGCGCCAACCAGCCTGGCTGGTCGCCGAGTTGCTCGACGGGCTCACCCGGCTGAACGCGCTCGGCGCCGCGCACAGCGCCGAGGTGTGGGAGGGGGAGGAGCTGATCGGCGGGGTCTTCGGGGTCGCCGCCGGGCCCGTCCTCAGCCTCGACTCGATGTTCCACCGGCGCCCCGACGCCGCCCGCGTCGCCGTCGACCCGCACGGCATCAAGGTCACCCCGCTGGTCAAGGACCTCAAGG
>NZ_JBFBDY010000845.1:0-2383 GCF_040683475.1 Kitasatospora sp. NPDC093558
CACCACCACGCCGCCTCGGGCTCGCCGGCCGCGACCGCGCCGTCCGGACGAGCGGCCCATCGTGCTCGGTGGGCCCCTCTGTCGTGTGCGGATGTCACGTCCGCTGCCGGTCCGACCGCCGTCCGCTGCCCGGCGACGGCGTCCGAACCGGGATCAGCCGGTGCCCGCGCGCGCCAGGCCGGCGCGCACGGCGGCCGTCCGGACGTCCATCAGCGCCAGCAGCACCGGCGGGTCGACCGTGTGCTTGGGCCGCATCACCACGTCCGCCGGGATCAGCGGCACGTCGGCGCGCACCTCGATCGGCCCGACCGAACCGACGAACACCTCCTGCTCGCCGAGCAGGACCTCGTCGAAGGCCGCGGGCACGGAGTGCGCCAGCAGGTACCACGTCCCGGGGGGAACACCGTCGATCAGGTACCGTCCGGGGCCGGGGAGGACGACGCAGCCGGCCGGACGGCCCTGGGGGATGCGGGTGGGGAACAGGCCGAGGAACACCTGCCCCAGTAACCCGGCGACGGCGCTGCGCACTTCACCCCGCACGGAGGACGTCTCGTCGGCCGCGTGGCCCTCGATGCCGATCCCGGGGGTGTAGCCGCCGAGCTGGCGGAACATGGTGGGGGAGATGCCGACGCTGGCCGCGAAGCGGGAGCTGAACGTCCCGACGCTGTTGTACCCGACGTGGTGGCTGATCTCGGTGACGGTGAACGTCGTTTCCAGCAGGAGACGTTTGGCCTCCTGTATCCGGATCGCGGAGAGGAACCGCCGGGGCGACACCCCCGTGACGCGCTGGAATTCTCGCGAGAAGTGGAATTTGCTGTACATCGCGGCGCGCGCCATGTCGTCAATGGTGAGTATCTCACCAATGTTTTCCTGCATGGTCTCGATGGCGCGAGTCACGGCCTGTTCGATAGCCGGCTTCATTGCTACCCCAGATTCTAGGAGCCGCTTTCGGTTCGACAGTTGTGATGCGCTGGCGCCGACCTGACCAGCAATAACCGCGGTCGTCTGGTCCCCCCCTCGGCAGCGTCAGTGCCCATGTTCAACCCACCCCCCTCCGCCCGTGAACGTTCAGCGGTTCTTCACCGCGGGTTGGCGAGCGGTCTTGGTCACCCTGGGACCGCCATGATCGGAAGTTGCGCGTCCGTGATGAATGAAGACCGTAGCAGTGCATGTCAGGCGCAACAAGAGCCCGTCATATTCATGGCATGCCCTCGGCCAGTGGCGGAATACCTACTCCGGCGTATTGCCATCGAGGCAGCAATACGGAAGAAGCGGACATGGCAAGTACGCGGCAAGTCGGCGCAACTGACGGGGCGTCGGGGGCAGCAACGCCGAAGATGCGCGGGGGCGTCGTTCGCATGCACGATACTGCCGTCGCGCCTGCGAAACGGGGGGCAGCGGTGCCCGCGCTCCGGTTTCCGAACGGCGCGCACCGGTATCGGCCCCCCGGCTTTCCCACCCACGAACCCGAGGAGACGCCAGTGCGCTCCGACATATCGGATGAGTACCGGGCCCGAACGATGACCCTGGAGGCATTCGCGGACACCATCGTCCCCGGCGAGAAGAGGTCGCCCGACGACCGGGCGGTGGCCGGCGTCTCGGCCGGCGGCGGTGCCGTCGCGGCCGGGGCGATCGAGCTGCTGGAGACGCCCGCGACCGGGATCTCCACCGCCCTGGACGACTACGCCGAGGCGCTCAACCGCCACGCCCGGGAGTACGCGGCCGGGCATGGGCTCGTGCTCGACGACGGCGTCCCGCCGTTCGTCGCGCTCGGCTTCGACGACCGCACGGCGCTGGCCAGGGAGTTGACGTCGCCCCAGCACCCCGAGAAGGAGCTGTGGGTGCTGCTGACCCTCTTCAGCAACATGGCCTTCGACACCGCCGCCCACCTGCACACCACCGACGCCCTCGCGGCCGGCCACCCGGGCCTCCTCGCGATGGGCTTCCTCGACCCCGGCGAGGACGCCCTCTGGCGGTTCCCCGACTTCTCCTACGGCCGCCCGCTGGCCGAGCTGCACCCGGACACGACGGCGACAGGGAGCCCGGCATGACCTCCACGGAGAAGACCGACGTCCTCATCGTCGGCAGCGGCTTCGGCGGCGCGATCGCGGCCTACCACCTGGCGGCCGGCGGCGCCAAGGTCACCGTCCTGGAGCGCGGCCCCTGGCTGACGGCCGGCGACTTCGAGCACGACTTCCTGCTCGGCTCCTCCTACACCAGGATCTTCGACTTCGTCGTCGGCGACGGGATGAGCCTGCTCGGCGGCAACTGCGTCGGCGGCGGCAGCGTCGTCTACTTCGCCGCGATGCCGCGCGCCCCGCGCTTCGTCTTCGACCGCGTCAACGCCGCGGGCGCGCGCCTGTGGCCGAAGGCCGTCAGCCGC
>NZ_JBFBDY010000846.1:0-2380 GCF_040683475.1 Kitasatospora sp. NPDC093558
ACGCCGCGATCGCCCAGCTCGACGCCTACCTCGCCGGGGGCCTCGCCGACGACCAGCTGCTGCGCCCGCTGCACGGCCGCCGCGAGGCCCTGCGCGCCGAGACGATCGTGCGCGACGGCGTGCGGCCCGCGGTGGCCCGCTACCGGGCGGGCCTGGCGCAGCGGCTCGCGCCCGGGGCCAGGCCGGACGCCGAGGCGGGCGCGTGCCACGTGCCCGGCGGCACCGAGGGCTACGCGGACGCCGTCGCCCGCTACACCCGGCCCGGGCTGGGCCCGGAGGAGGTCCACCGGACCGGGCTGGACGCGGTGGCGGCGCTGCGCGAGGAGTTCGCCGAGCTGGGTGCCACGGTGCTCGGCGTGAGCGGCACCGACCGCGTGCTGGCCGCGCTGCGCGAGGACCCGGCCCTGCGGTTCGGCAGTGCCGGGGAGATGATCGCGCTCGTCGACGACGCGCTGGAGCGGGCCCGCCGCGCGTCCGCCGGGTACTTCCACGCCTACCCGATCGCCGACTGCGTGACCCGCGAGATCGACCCGATCGAGTCGGAGACCGCGCCGCTCGCCTACTACCAGCCGCCGGGCCCGGGCGGCCTGCCCGGCACGCACTGGATCAACACGCTGCACCCGCACACCCGGTTCCGCTACGAGTACGAGGCGATCGCCTTCCACGAGAGCGTGCCGGGCCACCACCTGCAGATCGCCGTCGCCCAGACCCTGCACCACCTGCCGGAGTTCCGGCAGAAGCCGAGCGGGCAGCTGACCGCGCACGTCGAGGGCTGGGGGCTGTACACCGAGCGGCTGGCGGACGAGATGGGGCTGTACGGCTCGGACCTGTCCCGCTTCGGCATGCTGTCGCTGGACGCGCTGCGGGCGGTGCGCCTGGTGGTGGACACCGGGCTGCACCACTTCGGCTGGTCGCGGGAGCGGGCGATCGCGTACATGCGGGACAACACGGCCACCACCGAGGCCAACGTCCGCAACGAGATCGACCGTTACATCGCGTGGCCCGGGCAGGCCACCGCCTACCTGATCGGCCGCCGGGAGATCGTCCGGCACCGGGAGCGGGCCCGAACGGCGCTCGGCGGGCGGTTCGACGTCAAGGGGTTCCACCACGAGGTGATCGGGCACGGCAGCCTGCCCCTGGACGTCCTGGACGGGCTGATCACGGACTGGATCACGGACTCGGCCGCGGCGCACTGACGCCCGGACGCGCCGCGGGGTGGGGCCGGCGCGGGCCCCACCCCGCTGCCGTCAGAGCGCGACGGCCTCCAGGTACGAGGCGTCGCCCTTGTCCCCGGCCAGGTAGAGGGTGTGGCCGTCCCGGCCGAGCACGGTGGACGTGACGGAGTCCAGACCGAAACCGGTCAGCGTCTCGCCGGGGACGGCGGCGTTGGTGGCGGTGTCGTAGGAGAGCACCGCGGCCTTCGGGGTCTTGCCGTCCCGGAGGAGGTAGAGCCGGCGGGAGTCCGGGCTCGCCGACACGAGGTGGAGGTCCTCCAGGTTCGGCTCCACCGTGAACGCCGTGCTCGCGGTGTCCTCCTGGGGGTCGATCCGCAGGACGGCGCCGGTGCTCGCGCGGTGGCCCAGGGCGTACACCTTCGTGGCGTCGGGCGAGACGGCGAGCTCGTCGCCGTAGTCGATTCCGGCGACCGTACCGACGATCGCGGGCTCGTCGCTGCCGACGTCCAGGTGGTGGACGCTGTCGGCGGTGCCGACGTAGGCGTCGGTGGTGCCAGGCACGGGGTTCACCCGGTCGACGGTGAACCCGGTCAGCTCCGTCGCCCCGAGGAAGCGGTTCGCCGTCGTGTCGAACGTCAGCACCCGGCCGGGGCCGGAGCCCAGGCGCGGGGCGAACGGGCCGTACTGGTTGACGTAGAGCCGGGTGCCGTCCGCGCTGACGGTGGCCCCGGTGAGCATGCTCTCGTTGAGGCCCTCGGGGTCGCGGGGCTGCTCCGGGGCCGTCGCCCGGGCGATTTCGGCGCCGGTCGTGAGGTCCATCGTCAGCACGTCCCGGCCGACGATCACGTAGAGCCGCTTGCCGTCGGGGCTGACGACCGGGGTCCGCACGATGTTGAGCGCATTGGTCGTCAGCAGGTGCGTGACGGCACCGGTCCTGGTGTCGACGATGCGGACCGTGCTCATCATGTCGGTGGCGCTGACCCGGTGGTTCACCAGCACGTAGGCCTTCGTGCCGTCGGGGCTGACGGTGAAGCCAAGTGCTTTGCCACCGAGCGCGATCTGCACGGGCGCAGGCGCCGCGGGGGCGGCCACCGCGACCCCGCCGCCCGTCGCCAGCAGGGCCGTCACCGCCGCCAGCGCTCCCACCCAACGGGCCTTCTGCACAAGCTTGTTCATTCCATACCCTCCCCGGTCCGGCCGCGGCG
>NZ_JBFBDY010000847.1:0-2379 GCF_040683475.1 Kitasatospora sp. NPDC093558
CCCGAGGGCTTTGGCGTTGTGGTGGGGTTTTGGTATGTCGGATGCGCGGACTACCCACTCCCGGGATGTCTGGACCCATGGTGGGATCGGGCTGATGATCCCACCATGTCTATGAACGAGTCGCTGTCAGAAGCACAGCTCGATGCGATGGAACGGCGCATTATGGGTGCGACGCCGGGCCCCTGGGTTCCACTCCTGGAGACCCGATGGGCAACCGGCGGTGGGAGCTGCATCCAGGTCGATCCGGACGCGGCCGGGCAGGACGACGAGATCTACCTCAGAAGGTTCGTCGACGGGCGGGAGGTTCTCGGCCCGGACCGACAGTTGGATGCGGATCTCGACTTCATCGCGTCCGCCCGTGAGGACATGCCGCGACTGATCGCCGAGGTACGGCGGCTGAGAGCCGCAGTTCCGGCGCAAGAGGTCTAAAGGCAGTCCGCCGGCGGGGCCGACTTCCCGCTCCTGGTGGAGGTCTAGCCGCGGACGGAGACCGTCATGGTCTCGCCGGGGGATACGCGGAGCGTTGGTGTGGTCTCGGTTGCTTGTGGTGTGCCGTTGATGGTGAGGGTGGGGTGGGTGCCGGGGAAGTGAGGGGTCCAAGTGATCGGCTCAGGGCCCGTGTTGGTGAGGGTTGTGGAGTTGTGGCCGTCTTGGCGGAGGGTGATGTGGGTGGCGCCGACCGGGATGTTCGCGACCTGGAGCCAGGCCATTGAGGTTGGGAGGTGGGAGGTGGTCGAGATGGTACCGGTCGCGGTGTCCGGGGTGAGGCCCAGGAGGCCCTGGACGGTCTGGGACAGCAGGGTGAAGGGCACTTCGGGGTAGTCGCCGTTCAGCATGCGGCCGCTGGTGTGGACTTGGGGAGCGGCTTCGTAGATGTGGCGCATCCACTTCCACGCCGTGTCGCCGTCGCCGGCCGCGAAGAACGCGTCCGGGAGGTACGTGTAGGCCTCCAGGTTGTCGGAGCGCTGCGGGCCGGAGTCCTGGGCGTCGATGTCCGCGAGGAAGGCGTCCCGGCGTGGGCCCGCGTCGAGGAGGTGCTTCGCGGGCATCAGGATGCTCGCCTCGTAGCCCCAGTCGGTGAGGGGGCGGCCGGTGGTGTCGTAGCCGTGGACGACGTTGCCAGGGTGCTGTGGGTCCACTGTCCAGACGGAGTTCGCGTACTGGTGGAGGGTTTCGGCAGCCCGTTGGTAGGTCGAGCGGTCGCTGCGCGAGGAGGCGAGGGTCGCGGCGGCGAGGTAGGCCTGGTACTGGGCGGCGAGGGCGTCGCCCGCCTCGGCGTAGGTGGTGGTGGTGGCGTTCTCGGCGTAGCTCGCGGTGCCCTTGAAGATGTTGCGGCTGGCGGCCTGCGGGATCGGGACGCCGCCGTTGTCGAGGGGGCCGGGGTGGCGGGTGATGTACGGGCCGAGGGTGTTGCGGACGTAGCGGGTGAGGACGGGGTCGTCGGTGTAGTCGCGGTCGCCGGTCCAGCGGTAGGCCTCGCCGGTCTTCTCCACGAGCTCGAAGGGGGCGGGGAGTTCCCGGACGAAGCTGCTCGGGCTGCGGTAGTCGATGCTGCCCGGGGTCCTGGCGTCGAAGTTGACGGACCACACCGGGTCCAGCCCGTTGGCGTCGGTCGCGGAGCCGGCGAAGGCGCGCAGCATGGTCTTGTTCTGGGCGTCGAGTCCCAACAGGTGGGCGCCGACGAGCTGGTGGGCGAAGTCGCGGCTGTAGAAGGCGGAGCGGAACGGGTAGCCCGCCCAGTAGGTGGTGTCGTACGCGGCGGTGCCGGTGCCGTTCGGGTGGTTCTCGTCGAGGTTGAGGACGCCCGGGGCGCCGGCCTGCTGGACCCAGCTGTTGGCCTTGGTCTTGGCCCAGTCGAACAGGGCGACGACCTCGGGGTCGGAGGAGCCGATCAGCGGGTCGTTCGGGGCGGAGGGGGCCACCGAGGCCTCGTCGACGTTGACCCAGCCGGCGGGGGAGGAGCCGATCGCGAGCGTCAGCCGGTCGCCGGGCGCGACGTGGACGCGGGGGAGGGTGTACTTGGCGTACACGGGCTGCACGGGGAGGGCGAGTTGACGGACGACGGTGCCGTTGACGGCCGCCGAGAACGTGCCGCCCGCCGCGCCGCTCGCGATCCACGCGGACAGGTCGTACGTCCCGTCCGTGACGGCGGTGATCTCCTGGCCGACCCGGTAGCCGGTGCCCGCGTCGAGGTAGGCGAGGCGGGTGCCGGTGTGCGGGTTGTTGGTGGCGACGCCGGTGTGGGCGGTGAACGTCCAGCCGGCGGTGCCGAGTTCGAAGCCGGGGTTGGCGAGGACGAGCGGCTCGATGCGGGTGAGCGTCCAGCGTTGGGCCCGCGTCGGGATGAAGGGCAGGGCGCGGGCGGTGCCGGCGAGGTGG
>NZ_JBFBDY010000848.1:0-2376 GCF_040683475.1 Kitasatospora sp. NPDC093558
GGGTGCCCGCCGACGCGGTGGCTGGCTGGTGTCGCATCGTGCGCGACAACAGCCAGCCGGTACGGGCCGCCATCGTCGCCGACGTGACGGACACGCTCAAGGCGACGCTCGAGCCGACCGCCTGGCAGCGGCTCGCCCAACCGGTTTTCGACCGGCTCCGGGCCCGCCGCCGAGATGCGCTGGTGGCCTACACCATGCACGCCGTGGGCGTGTCCTCGCTGGAGCAGCTCTACGACTACTTCCTGCTCGATCCCGGGATGGAACCGGTGGTGCAGACCTCACGGATCCGGTTGGCGACGGCGTCCGTGAAGCTGTTCATCCAGCGGATCCTGCTCAAGCTGGTGCCTAACGTGCCACCTGAGGCGATCAACGCCAAGCGGTGGGAGGTGATGCGCCGCCAGACCCTCTGGCGGGGCGACCGGGAGATCTTCCTGCACCCGGAGTACTGGCTGGAGGAGGAGTTCCGGGACCAGAAGACGCACCTGTTCACCGAACTCGAGAGCACCCTGCTGGAGGGGGACGTCTCCAGCGACCTGGTCGAGGGCGCGTTCCTGACGTACCTCACCAAGCTCGACCAGCTCGCCTCACTGGACATCGTCGCCTCCCATCTGGAGGACGACCCGGAACGGAAGCTGCGCACACTGCACGTGTTCGGCCGCACCTCCGGCACCCCGGCCGCCTACTTCTACCGCCGCTACGTCCACGGTGCGTGGACTCCGTGGGAGCCGGTCGGGCTCGACATCCAGGGTGATCACCTCGCTCCGGTCGTCTGGCACGGACGGCTGCGGCTGTTCTGGGTCACCTTCAGCACCGTGGCCACCGAGTCGACGACAACCACGGTCGTCACGACGTCGATCACCATCCCACCGCCGAGCCTCACGACCATCGCTCAGCTGCACTGGAGCGACTACGTCAACGGCGCGTGGAGCAACCCGAGCAGCGGCAGCGCCGACCCGGTTACGAACCAGTGCCTGGTGAGTACGGGCCACACCCCGACACATTCCATCCTGAGCTTTACGGCGAAGGGGACGATCGCCAAGGATCTCGGCGCCCTCGTCGGCCCCGGCCATCCGCAGGGAAGCGCGAGCCGTATCCCGCCGAGTTCCACCCCGATCAGGGTGGCGAAGGAGGCGTTCACCGAGGAGGGCGAGGAACGTGGCGTCTTCGTCAGCCTCGGTCATCCGTTCGACGCGGCCTTCTACCTTCAGAGCCGCAACAGCTCGCCCGTCCCCGGCGACGCGCCGGCCGCCACGGCGTCTCCCTACAGCGCGACCGGAGTCAGGGCCACCCTGCGGGCCGGTGACGGACCGCTGACCGTCTCTGTCGAGCGTCGGCATGCCGAGATCGGATTGAGCGTCACCAGTACGACGGAGAACGTGCCGTTGCTCAACCCTCCGGGGGTCTACAGTCTGCTGGAGCCCAACAGCGACATCGTCGGCCCACCGCCGGAGGTCGCGCCACTGATCCGGCCGGTGTTCTTCCAGGACAACCAGTACACGCTGTTCGGTGAGCCGGTCGTGAGAGAGCGCACAGTGGCGGAATGGGAGGAATGGGTCGCCGTCCCGGCGCCCTCCGGAGACATCTTCCATCTCCACGACATTCTCGATCACCTCGCGATCGAACCCGCTCGCCCGGACCTGCACCTGCTGGCCCTGAAGAACGGCGTGAACGGCATCTTCCCGAAGCCGCCCCTACCGGGCGACGGGCAACCGGACTGGCTGCTGAACGACGTCACCGCGCTGGCCTTCGACGATGTGATCATCCACCCGGCCGCCGGGACGCGGCTGGTCGAGCTGGACACCACCCGTATCAACGGCTCTGGCGTCTTCGCACCGGATGTCGCACCCGGCGTCGGGCTCACCCAGGTACTGACCAGCCAGACCGCAGCGGCCGCGCCACAGCCCGTCGGACTCGGCATCGTCGGCGGATCCGGTGCGAGCCGGGCGATCCTCGGAAACGTCGCCGCGTCGCAGCTGCTCGAAGGGAGCTGACCATGAGGGACCTCAAGACCGCGGCCACCGCATTCCACGTGCTCGGCGAGAGCGAGGACCTGCCGCTGGGAATTCCGGATGCCGTGATCGAGGCGTTGTTGCGGCATCGGCAGTACACCGAACGGGACTACCGGATCACGTTCACACTGCACCAGCACCCGTACGTCAGGGAGCTGACCAGCCGGCTGCTGCGCGGCAGCACCCGTGAGCTCCTGGCCGCCGACACCCTGCGGGCGAGCGATGGCAGCTCACTGCCCGGCGGCGTCCGGGTGAGCCTGCCGGCCGCCGCCGTCGTCATCGTCGCCGCATCCGCCCGGATCACCCTGTTCACGGCTGTCACGATCGGGGTCGGCAGTGATACGACCGAGCTGGCCGAGGGCACGAC
>NZ_JBFBDY010000849.1:0-2374 GCF_040683475.1 Kitasatospora sp. NPDC093558
CCTTGGTCAGCAGCTCCAGCGCCTCGGCGGGCGTGAGCGCGTCGGCGATGTAGCGGAAGTCGACCTGGGAGACGAGCCACGCGGGGTCGGCGTCGGCGAGCAGCTGCCACAGCGGCTTGCCCTCCGCCTTGGCGGCGAGGTCCCAGACGGCGTTGACGACGGCGCCGATGGCCATGTGCATCACGCCCTTCTCGGGGCCGAGCCAGCGCAGCTGGCTGTCGCCGATCAGGTCGTGGTAGAGCGAGCCGGGGTCGGCGCAGAGCTCGGCGACCGGGCGCCCGAGGACGTGCGGGCGGAGCGCGTCGATGGCGGCCACCTGGACGTCGTTGCCGCGTCCGATGGTGAAGGTGAAGCCGTGGCCCTCGGGGCCGCCGTCGGAGGTCCGCAGGACGACGTAGGCGGCGGAGTAGTCGGGGTCGGGGTTCATCGCGTCGGACCCGTCCAGCTCCCGCGAGGTGGGGAAGCGGATGTCGTAGGTGTCGACGGCGGTGATCCGCGCAGTGGTTGCGGACAAGGGGCTGCCTTTCACGCGTTGATGAACGTCTGGCGCTGGGTGCCGAGGCCGTCGATGGACAGCTCGACGGTGTCGCCCGCGCGCAGGTAGGGGGCGCCGGGCAGGCCGAGGGCCACACCGGCCGGGGTGCCGGTGTTGATGACGTCGCCGGGGTTGAGCACCATGTACTGGCTGAGGTACCAGACCAGGTAGGCGACGTCGAAGATCATGTTCTTGGTGCTGCCGTCCTGGCGCGTCTCGCCGTTGACGGCCAGCCGCAGTGCGAGGTCCTGCGGGTCGCCGGCCTCGTCCGGGGTGACCAGCCAGGGGCCGAGCGGGTTGAAGGTCTCGCAGGACTTGCCGATGTCCCACTGGGCGGAGTACTCCAGCTGGAACTCCCGCTCGGAAACGTCGTTGCTGATCGCGTAGCCCGCGATGCAATCCGCCGCCTCGCTCGGGTCGGCGAGGTAGCGGGCCTGGCGGCCGATGACCACGGCGAGCTCGACCTCCCAGTCGGTCTTCACCGAGCCGCGCGGGATCAGGACCTTGTCGAAGGGTCCGACGACCGTGGACGGGTCCTTCATGAAGACCACCGGCCGCTCGGGGACGGCGGCCCCGGTCTCCTCGGCGTGGTCGCGGTAGTTGAGGCCGATGCAGACCACCTTGCCGGGGCGGGCGACGGGGGCCGCGATCCGCAGGCCGGCCGCGTCCACGACGGGCAGCGAACCCTCGGCCAGTGCGGTGCGGACCCGGTCGATCCCGCCCGAGGCGAGGAACGCCCCGTCGATGTCCCCGGTCAGGCCAGTGAGGGTGTAGACCGTTCCGTCCTCGTCGCGGACGGCCGGGGTCTCCGCTCCCGGCTCGCCGACTCGCAGCAGCTTCATGGTGGCTCCCATCAACACATCGGATGTATCCGTGGTGGCACGACCATACGAGGCTGCCTCGGGCATCGCAAGGATTCCTCTGATGTTTGCGTGCCGGCTGTCCGGACTCGCTCTCAACTGCGCAGGTAAAACCGCCTGTTTGGGCCTTGGCTGGGGTGGGGGAGAGGGCGCGGATCACGGTTGGGATTCATCCGAGGTTTCCTCTTGTCAGTCGGATTTCCGGCTCGTAAAGTCCTCGTCACCAACCAGCGGTCCGATGACTGCCGGACGCCCGGTCGCTCCGCGATCCGCCTCCCACCCGCGCCGCAGCGGCGCCGGCCTTCCCAGCCAAGGAGATCAGCACCATGAAGCTCCGCTCGTCCAGAATCGCGGCCACGGCCGCCACCGTGGTCGTCCTGGCGGGGTTCGCCACGGCCTGCAACCGCGGCAGCGACTCGACCTCCTCCGCCTCCGGCGGTGGCAAGCCCGCGATCGGGATCGACCTGCCCCGCGCGGACTCCGACTTCTGGAACTCCTACGCGCAGTACATCAAGCAGGGCGCCTCCTCCCAGGGCCTGAACACCCTGCCGGTCAGCAACTCGCAGAACGACGTGACCAAGCTGGTCGCCAACGTCCAGGTCTTCCAGAACACCGGCGCCAAGGCCGTCGTCATGGCCCCGCAGGACACCGGGGCGATCGCCTCCACCCTGGACCAGCTCTCCGCCAAGAAGATCCCGGTCGTCAGCGTCGACACCCGTCCCGACAACGGCAACGTCTACATGGTGGTCCGGGCCGACAACAAGGCCTACGGCACCAAGGCCTGTGAATTCCTCGGCAAGCAGCTCGGCGGCAAGGGCAAGGTCGCCGAACTCCAGGGCTCGCTCAGCTCCATCAACGGCCGCGACCGCTCGGAGGCCTTCGCGGCCTGCATGAAGGAGAAGTTCCCCGACATCCAGGTGATCGAGCTGGCCACCGACTGGAAGGGGGACGTCGCCTCCGCGAAGCTCCAGTCGACGCT
>NZ_JBFBDY010000850.1:0-2371 GCF_040683475.1 Kitasatospora sp. NPDC093558
CGCCCCCCTCCCGCGTCGCTCATCGCAGTTAGGCACATCCCAGCGCCGCTCTCTTGTGTGTTGTTCTGTCGTGGCATCCGGTGCAGGGGCGTCTTGCCGGGTCGTGTGTTCCCGTTCGGTGCGCAGGGCGCTGCGCGCCTGACGGGACCGTACGCCCTCCCGCCGTGACGCCCTTCGCCGGGACGGTCTCCGCCGTGACGCCCACCGCTGCGCGTCTGACGGGACCGTACGCCCCTTCGCCGCGACGCCCCCCGCCGCCCGCCTGACGGGACCGGACGCCCCTTCGCCGCGACGGTCCCCGGCTGACGCCTTCCGCCGTGACGCCCCTTCGCTGCGCCGCCCTCTGCCGTGCCGCCCTCTGCCGTGACGTCCTCTGCCGTGGCGGTCTGTGTCGGGGTTGTCGGCGGTGGGTGTCGTTGTCGGCGGTGGGTGTCTGCTGTGGGGGTGTCGTGGTGGGCTGTGCGTTCTGTTCGGCGTGGAGGGCACGGAGGGTTGTCTGGTTTTGTGTGGTTGTGGTGGTGGGTTCGGGGTGTTGCGGGGGGGGGTGCCCGGTCCCGGTCCCGGTCCCGGTCCGGGTTCGGGTTGCCGGTGGGGGTGGGGGTGGGTTGTGGCTACGATCGGTGGTGCGGGGTGTGGATGCGTGGGATTGTGGCGGGAGTGAGGCGGATGGTACACGTACGGGCGGGTCGGTTGGCCGAGCCGGGTGATCTGGTGGATGTGGCGCGGTTGGTGACGGCTTACTATGCGTTGCATCCGGATCCGCAGGAGGCGGGTCAGCGGGTGGCGTTCGGGACGTCGGGGCATCGGGGTTCGTCTTTGGACGGGGCGTTCAACGAGGACCATATTGCGGCGGCGACGCAGGCGATTTGTGAGTACCGGGCGTTGCAGGGGGTGGCGGGGCCGCTGTTCCTGGGGGCGGACACTCATGCGCTGTCGGAGCCGGCGAGGGTGACGGCGGTGGAGGTGCTGGCGGCCAACGGTGTGCAGGTGCTGCTGGACGCGGCGGACGGCTATACGCCGACGCCGGCGGTTTCGCATGCGGTTTTGGCGCATAACCGGCGTAGTCCGCGGGCGCTGGCGGACGGGATCGTGGTGACGCCTTCGCACAATCCGCCGCGTGACGGGGGTTTCAAGTACAACCCGCCCAGTGGCGGTCCGGCGGGCTCGGAGGCGACGGCGTGGGTTCAGGACCGGGCGAACGAGCTGATCCGTGAGGGGCTGCGGGGGGTGCGCAAGGTGCCTTACGCGCGGGCGCTGGCGGCGGCCACCACGGGGCGTTACGACTTCCTGGGCGCCTATGTGGAGGATCTGCCGCGGGTGCTGGACCTGGACGCGGTGCGTTCGGCTTCGTTGCGTATCGGCGCGGATCCGCTGGGGGGTGCGTCGGTGGCCTACTGGGGGCGTATCGCCGAGATGCACCGTCTGGATCTGACGGTGGTCAATCCCGGGGTCGACCCGACGTGGCGGTTCATGACGCTGGACTGGGACGGCAGGATCCGGATGGACTGTTCCTCGCCGTCGGCGATGGCGTCCCTGATCGGGCGCCGCGCGGAGTACGACATCGCCACCGGCAACGACGCGGACGCCGACCGGCACGGCATCGTCACCCCCGACGGTGGCCTGATGAACCCCAACCACTATCTGGCGGTGGCGGTGGACTACCTCTTCCGTCACCGCGGGGAGTGGCCGCTGGACGCCGCGGTCGGCAAGACGCTGGTGTCCTCCTCGATGCTCGACCGGGTCGCCGCGGATCTGGGGCGCGCTCTGGTCGAGGTCCCGGTGGGCTTCAAGTGGTTCGTCGAGGGCCTGCTGGAGGGCTCGATCGCCTTCGGCGGCGAGGAGTCGGCCGGGGCCTCGTTCCTGCGCCGTGACGGCGGGGTGTGGACCACCGACAAGGACGGCATCCTGCTGGCGCTGCTGGCCTCGGAGATCACCGCCGTCACCGGTACCACGCCCAGTGAGTACTACCGCTCGCTGACCGGGCGTCACGGCGAGCCGGCCTACGCCCGTGTGGACGCCCCGGCCGACCGCGAGCAGAAGGCGCGTCTGGCACGCCTGTCCCCGGAGCAGGTCACCGCCGGCGAGCTGGCGGGGGAGAAGGTGAGCGCGGTGCTGGCCACGGCCCCGGGCAACGGCGCCGCGATCGGCGGCCTGAAGGTGTGCACGGACAATGCCTGGTTCGCCGCCCGTCCCTCGGGCACGGAGGACGTGTACAAGATCTACGCCGAGTCCTTCCACGGTCCCGAGCACCTGGCCCGGGTGCAGGAGGAGGCCCGCGCCCTGGTCGGCGAGGTCCTCGGCGCCTGACCGGCCGCCTGACGGAACGCCTGACGGAGTGCCTGCGCCCGCTTGGCGGGCTGCTGCTGTGCCC
>NZ_JBFBDY010000851.1:0-1518 GCF_040683475.1 Kitasatospora sp. NPDC093558
CCCGCCCCACCGACGAGGAGCACACCGCGCCAACCGGAACCACCGCGCACGCCGACGGCACCGCCCGGCCCAGCGCCGGGCCCCGGCACGCCCGGCGCGCCCGGACCGCCCGGCACGCCCGGACCGCCGGGTCCACGGATGCCGACGGGGAGCGACCCGGATGAAGACCCCCGCAGCCCGGCCCGACGCCCGTACCGCCGCCACGCGCCCCCCGCCCGCGGCCGGCGGACGGACGGACGTGCGCCGCTCCGACCCCCTGCTGCGCAACGGGCACCTGCTCACGGCCAGTTCGCTGGTGACCGCCGGGGTCGGCGCCGGCTACTGGGCGCTGGCCGCCCGCCTGTTCACGCCCGCCGCGGTCGGCGTCGGCTTCGCCGCCGTCTCGGCGATGATGTTCCTCGGCGGGGTCGGGCAGCTCAACCTCGTCAACACCATGATCCGTTTCGTCCCGCCGGCCGGGCGGCGGACCGGCCGGCTGGTGGCCCGGGCCTACCTCGCGGCGGCCGGCTGCGGGCTGGTGCTCGGCGCCGGGTTCGTGCTGCTGGTCCCGGAGCTCTCCCCCGGGCTGGACTTCCTGCGCGCGCCGCCCGTCGCGGCCGGGTTCGCCGCCGCCACCGCCGCGTACGCGCTGTTCGTCGTCCAGGACGGGGTGCTGACCGGCCTGCGCCGCGCCGACTGGGTCGTCCTGGAGAACGCCCTGTTCGCCACGGTGAAGCTGCTGATGCTCGTGCTGTTCGCCACCGCCGGGGCGCGAGCCGCGATCCTCGGCTCCTGGGGCGCCGGGCTGGCCTTCTCCGTGCTGTTCACCAACACGTTCATCGTCTTCCGTGCCATCCCGCGGCACGTCCGCCGGGCCGCCACGGGCACCGGCCCGCCGACCGCCACCGGACGGCACTCCCCCACCCTGGGCTACCTGGCGGCCGACTGGACCGGCTCGCTGTGCTGGCTGGCCGCCACCACGCTGCCGCCGCTCATCGTGCTGGGCCGCCTCGGCGCCGCCGCCGGCGCGTACTTCTCGATCGCCTGGCTGGTGGCGTACGCGCTCTACCAGTTCGCGATCAACATGAGCGCCTCCCTGATCGTCGAGGCGACCAGCCCGACGGACTCCCCCGATGCCGCCGGGCACCTGCTGCGCCAGTGCCGGCGGGTGCTGCGCCACAGCGGGGCGGTGCTGGCGGCCGCGGCGCTGTTCGCGACGCCGGCCGCGCCCTGGGTGCTGTCCGTGTTCGGCGCCGACTACGCCCGCGCCGGAACGACGACGCTGCGGCTGCTCGTGCTCTCGGCCCTGCCCAACCTCGTCGTCGCCGTCGCGGTCGCGGCCTGCCGGGTGCAGCGGCGGCTGCGGGTCGTCCTGGCCGTCCTCGCGGCCCAGGCGGCGCTGGCCCTCGGGCTGACCGTGCTGCTGCTGGCGCCGATGGGGGTGACGGGCGCCGGGCTGGCCTGGCTGGTGGCCCAGTGCGCGGTGGCCGGGGCCCTGCTCTGGCGCCGCTCGTGGTGGCTGCCCGCCCGTGCCGAGCC
>NZ_JBFBDY010000851.1:1528-2368 GCF_040683475.1 Kitasatospora sp. NPDC093558
TGCCGAGCCCCGCGCCGAGCCCAGCGCCGATCGCAGCACCGAGCCCCCTGTGGAAACCCCCGGCCCGGCCGGCGCCGCCTGGCACGCCGTGGTCGGCCTGGTGCCGATCCGCCGCCCGGCCCTGCTCTACCGGCCCGTCGACGGCCTGACCACCCGCCGGCTCGCCCGCCGGGTCGGGCCCGCCCACGGCACCACCGCGTGCCGCAGCGCCCAGGGCCGCTCGGACGTGCTCGTGTTCCGCCTGAACGGCGCCGCCCCGCCGCTGGCCGTCAAGCACCCCCGCAGCGCCCCGGCCGTCGCGACCCTGGCCCGCGAGTGGGACGTGCTGCGCCGCCTGGACGCCGACCCCCGGCTGGGCGAGTGGCGCCGCCTGCTGCCCCGGCCGGTGACCCGCCGGCTCGACGGGCCGCTGCCGCTGGTCACACAGTGCTGGCTGCCGGGCGTCACCGCCGACGGGTACCTCACCCGCTTCCCCGACCACGCCTCCCGGGTGGCGGCCGCCGCGCTCGGCGCGCTCGCCGAGCTGCACCGGACGACCGGACGCACCGAGCGCCTCACGGACCTCCTCGACGACTGGGTGGAGCCGCGCCGCGCCCTGCTGTCCGCGCGGATCGGCCGGTGCCGCACCGGCCCCGGGGCCGCGCACCTGGACGACCTCGTCGCATTGCTGCACCGGGAACTGGCCGGCCGGCCCGCCACCGTCGCCTGGTTCCACGGGGACTTCGCCCCCGGCAACATCCTGCTCACCGAGGACGGCACCCGGGTCACCGGCGTGCTCGACTGGGCCGGCGCCCGCGCGAACGGCCCGGCCGAGGTCGACGCGTACACCTTCGTCATCGC
>NZ_JBFBDY010000852.1:0-2362 GCF_040683475.1 Kitasatospora sp. NPDC093558
GGCTGGGCACGTCCAGGTGCCCGTGCTCGACGTGGTAGCGCTCGGCGCTGGCCAGTCCGATCGGCCAGACGCTGTGGTGGGGGTCGAGGGCGCTGAGGGTCAGCAGGGGGATCACCTCCCCCGCCCGCTCCGGGCGCGCCGCAGGCGGACGGAAGCGGACTTCCCGGTCGAGACCGTCGAGTTCGAGGTACTCGATGCGGTGCACAACATGCTCGTCGTAGACCTTCAGGGCGATCATGACCTGGTACAGGAGGTAGTAGGGGCTCCCTTTCATTCCCTGGCCGGGATCTTCTCCCGGAGCCAGGTAGACGGGGACGATGATCGTCGCGATCTTGCCCGTGCCGGGGACCTGGCGCAGGGCCCGTCCGACTGCCTGGACGATGTCGATGGTGCTGGATTTGGGGTCGGCGAACAGGATGCTGTCGATGGCGGGGACGTCGATGCCTTCGAGGCACAGCCGCGAGTTCGTGAGCACCGCCCGCCTCAGCGCAGCAGAGCCTCCGGCGGTGCTGCAGAAGGCGTGCTCGGCGAACTGCGCGAAAGTGGCCCGCCGGTCGAAACGGTCTTGGAGGGAGGAGACCGTACCGGTCCACAGCTCGCTGTGGGTGTCCTTCGGCATCAGCGCCGCGGTCTCGGGAAGGGACTCGGCGAAGATCTCCGCTGACCTGATGCGCGTGTGGAAGGACAGGGTGCGTCTGAGGTCGTGCTTGTGCATCGCGTAGAGCAGGGCGACTTGGGCCGCTGCCACGCGCAGCCCCTCGGAGTCGGGGGTGATGTCGCTGTTGCGTGCCAGGATGCGGCGCAGGTCCTCGTCGTGGATCTCCATCACGACCAGGCGGTAGTCCGCGAGCAGGCCCTGTTCGATCGATTCCGCGAGGGAGATCCGGTAGACGACGGGTCCGTACAGGCTCATGTCGTCCATGGAGGCCACTTCGCAGGTCAGTTCGCGGTTGTCCTCGGGGTCAGCGACGTTCTTGGGGGTGGCGGTCATGTAGAGGCGGCGGCGCGCGGGGATGGCGTGGTTGTCGTGGATGACGGCCCACGCCTTGCTCAGCTTGCCGGCGGCCCGGTGGGCCTCGTCTCCGATGATCAGGTCCCAGGCCGGGAGACGATGCTCCGCATGTCCACGGGCGATCTTGTGCAGCGACTGGTAGGTGGTGAACACGTTGACGGGCCCGTCTGCGCCGGCGATCTGTTCGGCGAGGACGTCGAGGTTGCCGGTCCGCACCATGACATCGGCCAGGGCGGGGTCCTGCGGGCCTTCCGAAGACAGTGCCAGGTACCTTCCGGGGCGTCCTTCCGCGTGCCAGGCGGCCAGGGTCTGCTCCAGCAGTTGCAGCCTCGGCAGGATGGTGAGCACGCGCCCGGCCGGGGCGACCTCGTGGGCGACGTGCAGAGCCATCAGGGTCTTCCCGGTGCCGCATGCGGCCTGGAGCGTGAGGCGGGGCGCGCCGGTCACGAAAGCGTTGACGCACATGTCCACCGCTGTGCGCTGGTGGGCGCGCAACAGGGTCAGCAGGTCGCGGTCGAGCGCTGTCGCGGCCACGGCTCTCCGGAAAGTCCGTACGGGCAAGGCTGGTTCGAGCGTGGACACGCCCCGGGCGTCCACAGTCGAAACCACGTGCCCTTTCGCCCGATCGAGTGACGGTTTCCGAAAGGCCACCCGGAACTCGGAGCATGAGCGGCGAGGATGGGCCGGCCATGGTGGCGGCACGGAAGGCCAGGGGTGTGATGATCGCGGGCGGGATGCCGCTGTGGGGTCCACGCAGTCGGCTCCCGTTGCCGGTGCGGCATGTGGCGGACGAGTCGACGGGATCGTTCGTCAACAGGCTGGCCCATCGCAACGGTCTGGAGCTGAACGCGTTCCTGGAACGGGTGGGACATGGCCACGAGGCCGTCGACCCGCGATACACGGAGATGTACGTCAACCGGGCCGGGCTGCAACACCTGGCCATCCTGACCGGACGTCACCCGCGCGAACTCCAGCGCGTCCTGCCGAGCCTGGCGGACCGCTACCTGCTGCCCGAGGGCGGCACAACGGCGCGCTGGCAATGGCGGTGGGAGCCCCCCGAGGGCGAGGCGTACGTGGTACGCGGCTGCGGCCTGTGCGCCGGGCAGCGGATGGTCGACGAGGCGGTATGGCTGTTGTGGCCGGACCGGTGGCGAGTCTGCTTGCGCCATCTCCGGTGGACGGACTCGTCGCGGAGCGACAGCCCGCCCGAGATTTCCCTGGCCGGGCTGCCCGCGGTCGCGCGGGCCCATCGGGAGCGGATGCGGTTGCAGCGCCGGTTCCCACAGGCGGGCGCGGGACTGTTCGCGGACGCGTTCCAGATCGCGGTGCACTGGTGGACCTGCATGGCGG
>NZ_JBFBDY010000853.1:0-2355 GCF_040683475.1 Kitasatospora sp. NPDC093558
GGACGGGGCGAGCTGCTCGCCGACGATACATTGGATGTCTCTGGGGTGCTTGACAGGGCCGCTGGCCTGGCCTTTGGGCTGGCTCAAGCAATATTGGGGCGCAATCTGACGATCTGTCCTCTCCGTGCCGAGTTGGATGACCGCCCGGCATACATAGGATGTTTGGCCGCCAGGGGGACGTGATATCTCTACGGCGGTCAGTGCCTGGACGACACCAACCTCAGCACCCCGACGCCACGCAGACCAGCAGTACAACTGCGAGGGCGGCTACCAGCAGATGCTCGATCTCAAGCCGGTCGCCGGTCGGGCGAACACCTACACCATGGTCGACGAGTGCAGCGGTAAGTGCCTGGACGTCTCGGGTGCCTCCGCGGCCGACGGAGCCGCCGTCATCCAATGGACCTGCGGCGGCGGGACGAACCAGATGTTCACGCTGGAGCCGGTCACCGCGCTGGGCAGCGGCCAGGACTACCAGCTCGTCGCGGTGGACAGCGGCAAGTGCGTCGACGTCAGCGGGGTGTCGACCGCACTGGGAGCCCTCGTCCACCAGTGGACCTGCGACCCCGCGAGCGTGCTGAGTACCAAGAAGAACCAGATCTGGCGCCTGCCGGGCAAGGCATGACCGCCCGCGCCTGACCATTCGGGCACCGTGAGGACCCCCGGCCGGGGGTCCTCACGGGTCGGCGCCGACCCGGGCGGTGGATGCGCCCCTACAGCTGGTAGAAGTCCCGGTAGTGGTTGGGCGAGTACCAGACCACGCCGGTGAGGCGCTCGCGCGGCCGCGACGGAGCGAGCCGGGCCGTGCACCCCCCTACGGCCCGGCTCGCTCGTGACTGCGGTCAGCGGGCGCCGAGGAGGTGTTCGTAGGCCAGCTGGTCGAGCTGCTCGAAGGCCATGCCGCGCCGGGCGGCGGCGTCGACGTCGAAGTCCTCGAAGGCGGAGCGGTCCGCCAGGAGCCCGGTGAGGCCGTCCTGGGCCGTGGGGAGGGCGAGTTCGGGCAGGCGCGAGGCGGTGAGCGCGGCCTGCACCTCGGGATCGGTGCGGAAGGCGCGGGAACGCTCGGCCAGCAGCAGGTAGTTGCGCATGCAGGCGGCCGCCGAGGCCCACACGCCGTCGAAGTCCTCGGTGCGCGGCGGCTTGAAGTCGAAGTGCCTGGGGCCGTCGTAGCCGGCCGACTCCAGCAGGTCGACCAGCCAGAAGGCCTGCCGCAGGTCGCCCGCGCCGAAGCGGAGGTCCTGGTCGTACTTGATGCCGGACTGGCCGTTGAGGTCGATGTGGAACAGCTTGCCGTGCCACAGGGCCTGGGCGATGCCGTGCGGGAAGTTGAGGCCGGCCATCTGCTCGTGGCCGACCTCCGGGTTGAGGCCGACCCGGTCGGGGCGCTCCAGCTCGTTGATGAACGCCAGCGCGTGGCCGACGGTGGGCAGCAGGATGTCGCCGCGCGGCTCGTTGGGCTTGGGCTCGATCGCGAAGCGCAGGTCGTAGCCCTGCTGCTCGACGTACTCGCCGAGGAGGTCGAAGGCCTCCTTCAGCCGGTCGAGGGCCGTGCGCACGTCCTTGGCCGCCCCCGACTCGGCGCCCTCGCGGCCGCCCCAGGCGACGTAGACCGAGGCGCCGAGCTCCGCGGCCAGGTCGATGTTGCGGATCGTCTTGCGCAGCGCGTAGCGCCGCACGTCGCGGTCGTTGGCGGTGAACGCGCCGTCCTTGAAGACGGGGTGGGTGAAGAGGTTGGTGGTGGCCATCGGCACCTTGAGCCCGGCGGTGTCCAGGGCGGCACGGAACCGCTTGACGATCTGCTCGCGCTCGGCGTCGCCGGTGCCGAACGGGATCAGGTCGTCGTCGTGGAAGGTGATGCCGTGGGCGCCGAGCGCGGCGAGCCGCTGCACGGTCTCGACCGGGTCGAGGGCGGGGCGGGTCGCGTCGCCGAAGGGGTCGCGCCCCTGCCAGCCGACGGTCCACAGACCGAAGGTGAACTTGTGCGCGGGGGTGGGGACGAGCGGGTCGCTGGACATGGCGCGGCTCCGAATCACGTGCGGAGGGGTGTTTGTCAGGGCTCTCAACAAATTAGTATGCCGGAACGTCAAAAGGAACCCACACACCGGAGGAACGCATGGCTGAGCAGCGCGTCGTGATCGGCGTCGACAGCTCGACCCAGTCCACCAAGGCCCTGGCCGTCGACCTCGACACCGGCGCCGTGGTGGGCGAGGGCCGCGCCCGGCACACCGTCAGCACCGGCGCCGGCCGCGAGAGCGACCCCGAGCAGTGGTGGGAGGCGCTCGGCGAAGCCGCGGCCCGCACCGGCTGGGCGGACCGCGCGGCCGCCGTCTCCGTCGCCGGCCAGCAGCACGGCCTCGT
>NZ_JBFBDY010000854.1:0-2346 GCF_040683475.1 Kitasatospora sp. NPDC093558
GTGGCGTCGATCCCGACGCCCGCGTCGATGTCCATGGGGCCTCCTACCAGGCGACCGGCAGCTCGGACATGCTGCCCTGGAGCACGTACGGGGGATTGACCTTCACCTGCCCGGCGGGCACCGCCAGCCGGAGCGTCGGGACGCGCAGCAGCAGGACGGTCAGCGCCGTCTCCATGACGGCCCTGGCCAGGTTCTGGCCGACACACTGGTGGACGCCGTAGCCGAAGGCGACGTGCCGTCCGGCGCGGCGGCCGATGTCGAGGGCGTCGGGGTCGTCCCAGGCGGCGAGGTCGCGGTTCATCAGCATGAGCGAGACGAGGACGCCGTCGCCCGCCCTGATGGTGTGCCCGGCGATCTCGACGTCCGCCGTGGCCACGCGCGGCAGGACGTCGGCCACCGACGTGAGGCGGGTGAGCTCGTCGACCGCGCCGGGGAGCAACTCCGGTGTGTGGCAGAGCCGTTCGAGCTGCTCCGGGTGTTCCAGCAGGGCGAGCACCGACGCGGCGATCGTGCTGGAGGTGGTGTCGTCCCCGCCGGTGAGGAGCACCATGCAGAGCGCGGCGAGCTCGTCGCGGTCCATGGCGCCCTCGGCGGCGGGCCCCGCGAGCAGTTCGTCGATCAGCCCGTCGCCGGGCCGCTCCTCCTTGCGGGCGATCAGGTCCCGCAGGCGGTCCAGGATCTCGTCCAGGAGCCTGCGGGCCGTCTCCGGCCCGTCTCCGACGGCGGGGGAGAGCAGCCGCCGGCTGCGCGTCCCGATGTAGCGGCCGTCGTCCTCGGAGACGCCCAGCAGCGCGAGGTTCGCCGTGCAGGCCAACGGCAGGGTGTAGGCGGAGACCAGGTCGGCGTGGTCTGCCCGGGCGAGCATCGCGTCGACGAGCGTCTCGGCGATCCGCTCGATCTCCGGGCGCAGCGCGGCGATCCGCCGGATGCCGAAGCCGGGGATCACCGGTCGCCGCTGGCGGGCGTGTTCGGGGTCGTCGACGCCGCTCAGCGGAGCCTCGAAGGCCTCCTGCGACTGCTCCGCGAACAGGGGGGTGAGGGACGGGAACGCCGGGTGCCGGACGCTGACGGAGAGCCGGGGATCGAGGAGGAGGGCCCGCCCCTCGGCGCTCCCGGAGACCAGCCAGACCTCCCGGCCGTCGTGGAGGGTCACCCGCGACAAGGGCCCGTCCGCGCGCAACCGTTGGTAGCCGTCGGGCATGCGGAAGGGGCAGTCCCGCGCCATCGGGAAGGCGGGGGCCTCGACTTCACCCGATCGTGGGCCGGCCGTCGCTGTCACGGGCTTCCTCGCCTCCCGCCGGGGGAGGGCGGCCAAGGAGTCCGGGCGCCCCCTTGGCCCATCCCACCCCAGGCGCATGGTGCCGATACGAATCAGTGGATCGATCATGCCAGATCCGCCCCACGAAGAAGCGGCGTCGGACCGTCGCCGCCGCCGGCCTCGTCGAGCGGTCACAGGTCGTTGCCCGCGTAGGACAGGTTGAAGCTCTTGTTGGTGAGCGGGAAGTCCGGGACGATCGTGTCGGCCAGGGCGACCGGCAGGGCGGGCCAGTTGAAGAAGGACGGGTCCACGACCTTGACCCGGGTGAACGTGCCGTCGGGGGCGAGTTCGACGCGGGTGGTGATGGTGCCGCGCCAGCCCTCGGCGATGCCCACGCCGGAGCGGCGGGCGGGCACGTGCGGCGTCGGGTCGACGGCGGCGCCGGGGGCGAGCGTGCCGGCGAGGCGGGTGATCAGGTCGAGGGCGTCCTCGGCCTCCTGGGCGCGGATGGTGAAGCGGGCGAGGACGTCGCCGGCCTCGAGGACGCGGGTGACCGGCAGGTCGCCGGGCCCGTCCGGGTCGTCGGGGTCGTGGAGCGGGTGGGCGTGGCGTGCGTCGGTGGCGAGGCCGCTGGCGCGGGCGACGTAGCCGAGGCAGCCGAGGTCGCGGGCCGCCTGCAACGGCAGGATCGCGGTGCCGGTGAAGCGGTCGCGGATGGTGGGGTGCCCGAGGGCGAGCTCGACGAGGCTGCGCACGTCGGCCCGTACGGCCGCGAGTTCGGCGGGCTCCGGCAGCGCGCGGAGGACGGCGCCCCCGAGGACGACGCCGCCGCGCAGCAGCCGGTGGCCGGTGACGGCGTGGTTGAGGCGGAGCAGGCGTTCGCGGACGCGCCAGGCGTGGGCGTGGAGGATGCCGTGGCCGACGTCGTTGCACAGGGCGCCGAGGTCGCTGACGTGGTTGTGGAGGCGTTCGAGTTCCAGCAGCATCGCCCGGGCCCGCCCGGCCCTCGCGGGCGCCCGCAGCCCGAGGGCCTCCTCGACGGCCAGGCAGTGGGCGAGGGCGTGCCCGACGGCGGTGTCGCCGCTGAC
>NZ_JBFBDY010000855.1:0-2342 GCF_040683475.1 Kitasatospora sp. NPDC093558
GGACACCGGGCGCACGGGGGCGCCGCGCCGGGTCAGGCCGGCGGCGGGCAGAGGGTGGCGCGCAGAGCCTCGTTGATCTTCGCGGCCTTGTCCGGCCCGAAGCCCTGCGGGTGGTCGGGGGAGGTGAAGCGCTGGTCCGCCAGTTCGACCAGCTTCGCCTTGTCCTTGGGGAACTGGTACATCGCCTGGCACTGGCTGCGGGCCAGGTCCACGGCCTGGTCGGGCTTGCCGCCGACGATCGCCGGGTCGATCGCGTCCAGCGCGGCGACCAGCTTGGCCGTGACGTCGCTGCCCGGCTTGGCGGGCATCCCGGCATCGGTGGGCGGCGCGGGCTTGGCCGGCGCGGATCCGGCCGCTGTGCCGGATCCGCCCGCCGTGCCGGATCCACCGGCTGCGCCCGACCCGCCGGACGCGTCCCCGGTGGGGGAGCCCGTCGAGGAGTCCGCGGGGGAGGCGGCTCCGGGGGCAGGCGTTGCGGCGGCGGAAGCGGCGGGGGCCGACGTGGGGGAGGCCGCCGTGGACGTGGAGGCGCCGGTGCTCGTTCCGGAGCCCGAGGCGGAAGTCGAGCCCGAGCTGGAACACGCGGCGAGGCTCACCGCGGCGAAAGCCGTGAGGGTGGCGGCGAGGAGACGAGTGCGCATGGCGCCACACTGTCATGTCCGCGGCGTGGGAGGGAAGGCCCTCAAGCTGGGGGTGGACGGCGAACAGCTGACAGATAACAGATGTTGAAATCTGTTATCTGTTATCTGTTATCTGTCAGCTGTCATCTGAAACCCGTCAGCCCAACCCGTTGGCCTTCAGCCAGTCCTTGGCCACCGCCGAGGGGTCCTCCTTGTCGACCGACACGCGCTTCATCAGCGCCGTCAGCCCGGTCGTGTCGAGCTTGGCCGACACCGCGTTGAGCGCGGCCGTCGCCGTCGGGCCCACCCCGGCCTTGTTGACCAGCGGCGTGACGTTCTGCGCGCCGAACACGCCCTTCGGGTCGGCCAGCGGGACGAGCTTGAACTGGACGATCTTCGGGTCGGTGGTGAACACGTTGCCGACCTGGACGGTGCCGTCCTTGAGCGCGTTGGCCGTCGTGTCGCCGGTGGGCTTCCACTCCTTGAAGGTCAGCCCGTAGACGTCCTTGAACTGCTGCTCGCGGCGGGACTTGAACTCCGGCGGCCCGCCGATGGTGAACTCGCCCGCCTTGGCGGCCAGGTCGGAGACAGTCTTGAGCCCGTACTTGTCGGCGGTCTCCTGGGTGACGCTGAGCGAGTCCTTGTCCTCGGCGGGGGAGGAGTCCAGGATCGCGAGCGAGGCCGGAAGGGTCTTGGCCAGCGCCGCGTTGACCTCGTCCTTGGCCGTGACGGTCGACTTGGCGTCGAGGTACGCGAGCAGCGCGCCGTTGTACTCGGGCAGGACGGTGAGGTTGCCGCTCTGCAGCTGCCCGTAGAGCACCTCGCGGCTGCCGATGTTGAACTTCTCCTGGACCTTCACGCCCTTGGCCTTGAGGGCCTGCGAGTAGATCGAGCCGAGCAGGACGTTCTCGGGGAAGTTCGCGGAGCCGACCACGACCGTCCCGCCGTCGCCGGAGCCCCCGCTCCCGCTCCCGCCCGCGGCCGTGCTCGCGCCGCCGCCGGCCACGGCCGAGGAGGAGCCGCCGTCGAGCGGGTTCCCACCGGAGGAGCCGCAGGCGGTGGCGCCGAGGGCGAGGGCGGCGAGGGTGCCGAGGACGGCGGCGCGCCTGGTTCTGCGGATGGTCGAGGTTGTCGACATGGTGACAGGTGTCCTTCCGAGACGATGGAGAGAGGAGGTTCAGGGGGCCCGGCCGTCGGGCCGCATCAATCAGCCCACGTCAGCGGGCCCAAGTCAGCTGGCTTACCTCGGCAGTGCCCACGTCAGCAGCCCGCGGCGGGCGGTCCGAGGTCAGCGGCCCCGGTCGGCGGCCCGGCGCTGGGCGCGGACCCCGCGCGGCAGCGCGTACCGGGCGAGCAGGACGAAGAGCAACTGGGCGGCGACCGCGAGCAGCACCACGAGCACCGCGCCGCCCGCCGTCACGGCGTACTGGCGGGTGGCCAGCCCGTCGAACACGTACCGGCCGAGGCCGCCGAGCCCGACGTACGCGGCCACCGTCGCGGTCGCGATCACCTGGACGGCCGCCGTGCGGAAGCCCGCCAGCAGGGTCGGCGCCGCGGACGGCAGGCACACCTGCCACAGCACCTGCGGGTGCGTCAGACCGATGCCGCGCGCCGCGTCGCGCACGTCCGGGTCGGTGCCGCGCACCCCCTCGACGGCCGCGACCAGCAGCGGTGGCGCGGCGAGTGCGACCAGCGGGACGAGCACCGCCGTGTCGCCGACCC
>NZ_JBFBDY010000856.1:0-2342 GCF_040683475.1 Kitasatospora sp. NPDC093558
GCGAAGGCGCGGCCCTGGCCGGATGTTGCGGGCAGGGACAGCAGGTGGCGGTAGCGGGCGAGCGTGGCGGGCCAGGTGGCGAGCTTGGCCTGCCACTGGGCGGCGGCGTCCGGCGGGTCGAGGTGGAAACCGACCGCCTGTCGCAGCGGGATGACGAGGCAGCCGGCGACGATCAGGGCCGCGCCGAGGTGGGTGTCCTCCATGCCCCAGCCCAGCGCGCCGAACTCCTCGTCGAAGCCGCCGACGTACATCAGTTGCTCGCGCGGTACGGCCAGCAGCGCGGTGACGACCATCCTGGGCAGGTCCCAGTCGTAGTAGAAGCGGCCGTAGCCGAGGTTCTGGAAGTCGTCGGTGGCATCCAGCGGCCGGCCGTCCAGGCTTTCGGCGAGCGTGATGCCCGAGTACGGCAGGACCTTGCCCGCGGGGGGTGTCCAGGTGACGCGATGGTCGGCCGCCAGGAGCGGAGGCCCGTCGGGCAGCAACGGCCCGCCGTGCGGTGCCGTCTGGTAGGCGACGTTGTGCCGGAAACCCGTCAGCACGGCGTCGTCTGCGGCGCGGGCGGCCACGTCCGCGAAGACGTGCGAGGGCAGCACCATGTCCGCGTCGACGAACAGCACGGTCGGGGCCTGGGCCAGACGGGCGCCAGCGTTGCGAGCCGCGGCCGAGCCTCGGCGCTCCGCCAGGCGCACCACGGTGGTGACCGCCGGGTGCCGACGGGCGATGTCGAACGTGGCGTCCGTGGACGCGTCGTCGACCAGGATCACCTCCAGCTCGGCCGCGTGCTGCTGGGCGCCGAGCGCGTCCAGCACTGCGGGGAGGGCGTAGGCGGTGTTGCGGGCGGGGATCACGACCGACAGGTGTCGGCCGGCGCTGGTGCCCGCCGGGGTGGGCTGGTGCCAGCCCAGGCCGGTGCGCTCGGTGAAGTCGGCCGTGAGGTACCGGTGGGCGTTGGCCTGGGTCCTGAGCGTGTCCGCGAGGCTGGTGCGCATCACGGCCACCTCCATTCGTTGAGCACGGCGGCGGCCTGGGGCCAGCCGCGAGGGTCGGAGATCCAGTGCAGGGCCGGTCGCTCCGGCAGGGCCAGGAGGTCGGCGAGCAGGATCAGGTAGTCGGGTTCGAGGACCAGCAGCACCCGCCGTGGGACGCCGTTGGCGGTGAAGTCGCGCCGGATCTGTTCGGCCACCGCTGGGCGCAGTTGCCTGGCCAGTCCGGCGTCGAGCCGCTGGTCGTAGCGGGAGAGCATGTCGTCTGCCCGGACCAGGCCGTAGGCGGCGGACAGGAAGCGGATCCGGCCGCGGGCCTCCCGGTGCCCGGCGAAGCGGGCGTTCAGTTGCGGGGCGATGCCGCCGGTGTACCGTTCCAGGGCGGGCAGCGGCCGGGCTTCCGGCGCCTTGCGGTGCGAGCAGCCCGCGATCAGGAGGTCGCCGATCACGCGGGTCTCACCACCCGGAAGCCGATGCCCGGCGAGACGAGCTCGGCGGGCGCGGCGTTCAGGAACGTGCATCGGGCGTACAGCGGCGGCGAGTTGTAGGAGCCGCCGCGGATCACGAAGCCGCCGCCGATCGTGGCCGATGATGTCCACTCCCAGCAGTTGCCGGCCATGTCCCACAGACCGTCCGGGCTTCGCCCGCAGGGATGGGAGGTCACGGGGGTGAGCCGTCCGCAGGTGCCGCGCAGATTCGCCCGCATTGCGTCCGGTTCCTCGCGGCCCCACGGGTACGGACGGCGCTCGACCCCGGAGGCCGCCCACTCCCATTCCTTCGACAGCGGCAGCCGGCCGCCCAGGTCGGCCGCGATCCGGGCGGCCTGCGCATGGGCCACCCCGACCAGCGGCCGGTGGTCCGGACCGAGTCCGAGCTGGAAGGGCGTCAGTGGTGTCGCCGTCCACTCCAGGTCGGCCACCTTCACTGGCCTGCGCCGGTCACCGAACAGGCACGTTCCACCCGGCACCGGTAACCAGACGAGCGCGGACCTCACCAAGTCCGTCGTCATCGCTTCCCCCCTCTCATCCGGCAATCAGAAACAGGTCTTCGGCGTTCGCCCCAGCCCAGACCTTCGACTTGGCGAGGTTGGGCCGCAACCCGCAGCAGGCCAGCGCCCTTGTGACGACTTCGAGGGCCTCGCCGGCCTGCTCGGCGCCGTCGCAGAAGACGCAGTAGTTGTCCGCGAACCGCACGACGCGGTGCCCGGCCAGCCGGGCGTCGGCCCGGGACAGGCGCAGGTTGATCAGCAGCGGCGCCAGCGCCGTCCCGGGCACGATCGGGCACGGAAGCGGCTCCAGCACCCGCTCGAACAGGCGCAGGAACGAGCCGTCCGCGACGTGCTCGGCCAGCCAGTCGGTG
>NZ_JBFBDY010000857.1:0-2336 GCF_040683475.1 Kitasatospora sp. NPDC093558
CCGGCCTGGACGACGGTCCCGTGGACGGTCCCGCTCAGGTCGTTGCGGGTCGAAGTCCCGTCGCTCATGGGCTCATTATCGCGGAGCTCCTCTGGGACCCGTCCCTCCACCCGACCGTCCGCCTGTGCCGCAGCGGGACGTCCTCCGTCACGGCACCGGGGCGAGGACGTCCTGGTGCGCACCGTCGAGGACGAGACCGTTGTCCCACCGGACCCGGACCGTCACCCGCTTCCCCCGTTCCCGGTGGGCGGCCCACTGCGGCTCCAGCACGGCGATCTCGGCCGCCAGCCGCTCGCGGCTCGCCGCCGGCATGGTGTGCCCGTAGTCCTCGAACAGCGCTTTGAGCCGCAGGTACTCGCGGACCTCGTGGCTCTCGGGAACTTCCCCGTCCACCCGCACGACGGTGCCCTCGATCCCGGCCCCCAGCGAGAGGAACCCGACGACGTCCCCGGGCTCCCCGGCGACCGCCTCACCGATCGCGAGGTCCTCGGCCAACCTGACACGCAGGCCCTCCACCAGGGTCATCCGTACTCGCCTCTCCCTCGACCGGTACCACCGCCGCAGCCCGCCCACGGCCCGGCCATTATCGTCCCCGCACCCGGCACCCCCATGATCGCGAAATCGGACGCCTGGCACACTGTGCGCCATGACTGAGCACCAACCCCATGCCCCGACGCCGCTCTCCGAGGCACTGCACCGCAGGCTGGAGCGCATCGAGCGGCTCCTGGAGCCCGAGAAGCCGGAGCGCCCGGCGTGGCGCTCGGTCACGATAGGTGAGCAGCGCTGGGCGGTCTCGGTGGCCATCCTGACCGCCGTCGGCCTGCAGCTGGCCCTGCCGCCCCGGCTGACCATCCACCCGCACTGGATGCTGCCCACCCTGCAACTGGCGCTGCTGGTGGCCCTGGTGGTCCTCAACCCGCACAAGCGCATCGACCAGACGTCACGGCTGCTGCGCTCGCTGAGCCTGGCCCTGGTGGCGGCGATCAGCCTGGCCAACGCCTGGTCGGCGGTGAAGCTGGTGCGCGACCTGATCCACACCTCCGCCTCACCGGGCGCGCTGGCACTGCTCGGCACCGGCGGCGCGGTCTGGGCGACCAACATCCTCGCCTTCTCGCTCTGGTACTGGGAGTGGGACCGGGGCGGCCCGGCGGCCCGCGCCCAGGGAGTGAAGACCTACCCGGACTTCCTCTTCCCGCAGATGCAGCAGGAGGGCATCGCCGAACCGGGCTGGGAACCCTCCTACCCCGACTACCTGTACGTGGCCTTCACCAACGCCTGCGCCTTCAGCCCGACGGACACCATGCCCCTGTCGGTCTGGGCGAAGCTGCTGATGATGACCCAGTCGGCGGTCTCCCTGATCACAGTGGTCCTGGTAGTGGCAAGGGCGATCGGCATCCTCCAGTAGCAGCCCCGGCTCTACCCGGGCTCCGGCCCCGTCCGGTCCCAGTTCGCGTCGACGCGGGCCCGCTCCCCTCGATGAGCGGGCAGACCACGTCGTCGACGGACCGGTGGGAGATCTCGGCGAAACCGTGGAGCCAGTCGACGAGGTCGGGGGGCAGGCGCAGGGTGATGCGGCGTGGCGGGGGGAGCTCGGGCACGGGGCCTCCGGTGGGGCGCGGTGGTGGCAGGCGACCATCGTGCCCGGTCGGCCGACCGGCACACCAGGGCCGTGCCCGCCTCCTGGGCACGGCCCCGGCCGTCCCCTCCCGATCCGGGGTTCAGCCCGTCAACGGCCCTGCCCGGTGAGGAGTTCGGTCAGGGCGCGGGTCGTGTCGTCCCCGGAGTCGCTGCCCGGGAACGAGGTGGCGGCCTTCGCGCTGCGCGGGAACATGGCCTGCTCGTATGCGGTGAGTGCGGCCTCGACGTCGTCGGGGTGGGCGGCGAGCGCCGTGCCGAGTTCGGCGCCGTCGAGCATGGCCAGGTTGGCGCCTTCGCCGTTCGGGGCCTGGAGGTGGGCGGCGTCGCCGAGCAGGGTCACTCCCGGCACGCGGTCCCAGCGGTGCTCGTCGGGCAGGGCGTAGAGGGGGCGCAGGACGGGTGCGGTGTCCGTTTCGGTGATCAGCGCGACGAGCTCGGGCGCCCAGCCGGCGAACTCCGCGGCGATCCGCGCGGTGGCCGTGGCCGCGTCGGTGAAGTCGATGGCCGCGAACCAGTCGAGCGGCTCGGTGATCTGCACGTAGGCGTGCAGGGCGTCGCCGCTCTCCCGGTGCACGAAGATCTCCCTGCTCTCCACGTCCGACGCCGTCGACGACGACACGATCGTCGACCCGCCGCCGACCGCCCGCGCGGTGGCCGGGTGGCGGGTGCGCGCGTCGGTCAGGTGTGTCTCGACGACC
>NZ_JBFBDY010000858.1:0-2331 GCF_040683475.1 Kitasatospora sp. NPDC093558
CCTCCCTCCTCCGCCTTGCGATGCACGCACCCCAACGCCGCCCCGCCCGCCCTCCGGGCGGACGACGCGAATTGTCAGACACGCCCCAGTCATGCCGGAGGAGGAGCGGGCGGCCCTGCTGGGCCGGATCCGGGCGTTCCTCGCGGGCTGCCCCGAGACCGCCGACGGCGAGTTCACCCTGCCGATGCTGACCGGGGTGCTGCGCGTCCGGCAGGTGTGACCTACCGGCGTCCGGGGGCCGGCGGCTCGGCGTGCAGCCGCCACATGGTGAGGGCGAGTGTGGCCCGCAACAGGCCTGCGGGCTCGGTGAGTTCGACGCCGAGCGCGGTGCCGGGCTGGTCGAGGCGGCGGGCCACGCTGGTGTGGTGCAGGTGGAGGACGGTGGCGGCCCGGCGCAGGGAACCGGTGGTGCAGTAGGCGTCCAGCGTCTCCAGGTCCTCCGGGCTGCGCTCCGCGATGCGGGCGATCGCCGCGACGTCGGGGTTGGCCCGGACGGTGTCCGCCGGCAGGTCGGCGAGGAGGGCGACGGCGCCCAGTTCGGCGTGGTGGACGACGGGCCGGCGCGGGGTGGTGAAGCGCAGCGCGGTGCGGGCCTCGCGCCAGGACCGGTCCGGGGCCGCGGCGGCGCCGATGCCCGCGCGGATGCCGGGCGGGAGGTGGGTCACGTCGACGGTGGTGGCCAGGACGGCGCCCGCGTCGGCGAGTTGGGCCGCCTTCACCGGGCGGCCGGGGCACAGCAGGGTGCCGATGCGGTCGAGGGTCGGTGTCGTGCCGAGGGTCGGTGCCGCGCCGTGGGCCGGTGCCGTGCGGACGGCGATGGCGTGCACGGGCAGGTCGGCGGCGAAGCCGAGGAGGCGCAGCGCCCGGGCGCGGGCGGCCTCGTCGGTGTCGGCGCCGATGACGAGCTCGACGAGGGCCGGGTCGGCCATGGTGGTGTGGGCGGGGCCGTACCGTTCGACGGCCGTGGCGACGGCGATGGCGAGGCGGTCCAGCAGCAACTCGTCCAAGAGACCTGTGGGGGAAGGGCGTTCGAGCCAGACGGTGCCGATCTCCTCATCGTCGAGGGTGACCGGGGCGGAGGTGGTGACGGCCGGCGCGCCGGGTGCCTCCCGGCCGTCGGACGTCATGCGGATCGTCCGTCCGGTGCCCGCGAGGCGGATGCCGGCCGTGCACTCGGCGAGGTTCGCGGAGGCGCGGGCGAGGGCGGGGAGGTCGACGCGGCGGCGCATCAGCGTGTCGTAGAACATGACGATGCGGACGGCCGCCTCGACGTCCGAGCCCAGTTGCGACATGCGTACCGCCAGTGCCTCCATGGGCCCGAGGATATGCGGGCGCGGGGGAGCGGGGCCCGCGCCGGTCGGTGCGCGATCCCGGCCCATCGCACGACGGTTGGCGGACGACGGGGCGGGCGGCGGCCGGGACGATGGTCGTCATGGATCCCGAACTCGAAGCATTCGTCCCCTTCTTCCCGGACGTCGACCTGAACGACCCCGCCTCCGCCCGGGCGAGCCTCGCCGCGCTGGCCGGCGGCGTGCCCGCGGCGGACGTCCCCGGCATGGTGATCGAGGACCGCACGGTGCCCGCCGACCCCGGCGTCCCGGTGCGGATCTACCGGCCCCGCGAGGCGCGGGGCGCGGTCATCTGGCTGCACGGCGGCGGGTTCGTCATGGGCGGCCTCGACACCGAACACCCGTGGGCGGCCCGGATCGCCGCCGACTCGGGGGCGGTCGTGATCTCGGTGGGCTACCGCCTGGCGCCCGAGCACCCGTACCCCGCCGCGCTGGACGACGTCTACGCCGTCCTCGCGTGGGCCGCGGAGAACGCGGCCGGACTCGGCGTCGACCCCGAGCGGATCGCGATCGGCGGGCACAGCGCCGGCGCCACCCTCGCGGCCGCCGTGGCCCTGCTGGCGCGCGACCGGCAGGGGCCGGCGCTCCGGTTCCAGCTGCTCAACCAGCCCGGGCTCGACGAGCGGCAGGAGTCGTGGTCGGCGCGGACCTTCACGGACACGCCGTGGATGACCCGCGACAAGATCAGCGCGGCCTGGCGGCACTACCTCGGCGACGCCCCCGCCACCCCGTACGCGGCCCCGGGCCGGGCCGAGGACCTCACCGGCCTGCCGCCCGCCCACATCGCCACCGCCGAGTTCTGCCCGAACCGCGACGAGGGCATCGAGTACGCGCTGCGCCTCCTGCGGGCGGGCGTGCCGGTCGAACTGCACCAGTGGGCCGGGACGTTCCACGGCTCGCAGGCGCTGCTGTCGGCGGAGGTGTCGCAGCGGCAGATCGCCGAGCTCGGCGCGGTGCTGCGGCGGGCGGTTGCGGGGTGAGG
>NZ_JBFBDY010000859.1:0-2326 GCF_040683475.1 Kitasatospora sp. NPDC093558
GGACCGGGCAGGGTCCTGGTACGGGCGCAGCGGCGAGGTCTGGCCCTTGTGGTCGGGCCCCTCGTCCCAGTGCTTGAAGGCCTCGGCGCTCTCCCACTCGCTCATCACGGCGAACGCGCCGTCGTCGATCAGCGAGCGGAGGAGCTCGTTGCCGAGCAGGCCGGGGGTGCCGGCCAGGTCGCCGCTGATCCGGTGGTAGGCCTCCTCGATCACCGACTCCGGTTCGCCGCTGGGCACTTGGCAGAAGAGCACGATCCTCACCCGTCCCGTGGCCGGCACCCGTGCGGTGGTCATCGCTTCTCCAGGGCGTGCAGGACCGTCGTGGTCCACATGGCGCCGCCGGAGCGGAAGGGGTGCAGCCGCTTGCGGTGCTCCAGGTGCTGGTCGCTCGACTCGAACTGCCGGAACTGCGGCTCGTCCACCCAGTCGCTGACGATGAAGTAGAGGCCGTCCTCCTCCTCGCTGCGCATCAGCCACTGGCCGAGGTTGGCGGGGTGGTCGGTCACGGTGGACCCGATCTCCAGCCAGGTGCGCTCGAAGTCCTGTTCCAGCTCGGCCTTGATCTCGGCGCGGAGCAGGACCCGGAAGACCTTGGTTCGCTCGGCCACGGCTCAGATGCCCCCGTCCACGTGGATGGTCTCGCCGGTCACGTACCGGGAGAGGTCGCTGGACAGGAAGAGCACCGCGCCGGCGATCTCGTCGGGGGTGCCGAGCCGGCCGAGGCCGGTCAGGCCCTGGTAGCGGGACTTGACCCGGGCCACCTCCTCCGGCGGCGCGGTCTCGAACTCCTCGGTCTCGATGACCCCCGGGGCGACGAGGTTGACCCGGATGCCCTTCGGGCCGAGCTCCTTCATCAGCGAGCGGGTCAGGCCGATGAGACCGGCCTTGGACGCGGTGTAGTGGGCGCGCAGCGGGATGCCGATCACCGCGGCCCGCGAGCCCACGGTGATCACCGAGGAGCCGGCCGAGAGCAGCGGCAGCGCCTTCTGGATCACCATGAACGGGGCGGTGAGGTTGGTGTCCAGCACCCGCCGCCACTCCTCCAGCGGCAGTTCGGCGAAGGGGACGTGGCTGATGACGCCGGCGTTGTTGACCACCACGTCCAGCGCGCCGAAGTGCTCCTTGGCGGTGGAGACCAGCCGTTCGACGTCCTCCGGCACGCTCACGTCGGCCTGGACGAGGTGGTGCTCGGCTCCGGTGGCGGCCAGCTCCTCGCGCAGGCCCGCCACGGCCGGGCTCTCGGTGCGGTAGCAGGCGACGGTCCGGGCGCCGGCCCGGGCCAGCGCGAGGACGATGCCGCGGCCGATGCCGCGGCTGCCGCCGGTGACCAGGATCCGCTTGCCGGTCAGATCGATGCTCATGACGCTCGGGTGCCTCATCTCTTGGTGTCGGGTGTGCGGTGGGTACGGGGCGCCGGGGCCCGCTCAGGCCGCGCGGCCGGCCAGGGCCCGGGGGAGCGGCCGGGCTTCGAGGACGGCCCAGCGGCCGGTGGCGGGCCGGTTGGCGAGGGCGAAGTCCGCGGCGGCCAGGAGGTCCTGCCACTCGGGGAGGGTGCGCTCGCGGCCGCCGAAGCGGAGCATCATGTCGACGTCCAGGAACTTGCCCTGGTCCCACTCGTTGGGCCCGGCCACCACGTGGTCGAGGACGAGCAGCCGGCCCTCGGTGCGGTCGCCGAGCGCGTCGCGGACGCCGCGCAGGATGCGCACGGCGTGGTCGTCGTCCCAGTCGTGCAGCACCTGCTTGAGGAGGTAGGCGTCGCAGTCGGCGGGCAGCGGGTGGAAGAAGTCGCCGGGGACGATCGAGACGCGGTCCTCGACGCCCGCCTCGGCCAGGTGGCGCGCCGCGTCCGCGACGACGTGCGGCCGGTCCAGGAGGACCCCGGTGGAGCCGGGTGTGGCGTTCAGGACGGCGCTCAGGAAGAAGCCCTGGCCGCCGCCGATGTCCGCGATCCGCGAGAACCGGGTGAAGTCGTACTGGGAGGTGAACAGGTGGGTGGTGGACCGGCTCATCTGCGTCATCGCGCGGTCGAACAGCGCGCCGGTGCCCGCAGGTTGGGTGTCGGCCGGGTGGGTGTCGCCCTGGGCGGCGGCGCCGTTCCCGGCGAAGAACGGGCGCCCGAAGACGTGCTCGAACGCCGGGCGGCCTGTGCGCACGGTGTGCAGGATCTCGCCGTACGGGCGGCGCACCGACTCGGAGCCGTTGTAGAGCACCAGGTCGCGGACGCCGAAAGGGATGTCGCTGCGCAGGCCGACGGTGAGCTCGTTCTCCGCGAAGCGGCGCTCGGCCTCCTCCGTCAGCAGGCCGAACGCCGCCGCGCAGCGCAGCA
>NZ_JBFBDY010000860.1:0-2325 GCF_040683475.1 Kitasatospora sp. NPDC093558
GTTTGCCGGTCCCGTCCGTCGTGGGAGTCTCCTGGGCGTTTCTCGGAGCCCATGGAGGCGGCAGTGTCACATCCCTCTCGTAGAACGGTCCTTCGCCCCCGCGCGTGCCCCGCGGTGGCGGGGCGGTGCCCAGGGGCGACGGTGGGGATCAGACGGCGACGCCGCCCGTGCGGCGGCCGCGGCGCAGCGCGTAGGCGCCCGCGCCGAGCCCGCCGAGCAGCAGGACCGCGCCCGAGGCCAGGCCGCCGCCGGAGAGGGACAGGCCGCCGCCGCCGGTGTGGACGCCGCCGTGCGGGGCCTTGTGCTCCTCGCCCTTGTCGCCGTAGGCCTCGCTGCCCTTGTGCTCCTCAGAGCCCTTGTGCTCCTCAGAGCCCTTGTGCTCCTCCTTGCCCTTGTGCTCCTCAGAGCCCTTGTGCTCCTCGGTGGAGGAGGACCCCTTGGGCTCCTCCTTGCCCTTGTGCTCCTCGGAGCCGGTGCCCTTGTCGGGCTGCTTCTCCTGCCAGGTGAGGTTCTTGCCCTGGTCGTTGGATCCGTCCGCGAAGGCCAGGGGGGTGCCGACGGTCAGGACGGCGGCGACGGCCGCCCCGGCGAGCAGCGTGCGTGCAGAACGCATGAGGATGATCCTTCCGGCGCGCTGGCCCGCGACCGCCGGCGGGGTTGCCGGACAAGGGGATTCGCGGGGATTGCGCCTGATCCACCGTCAACCACCGTGCCGCCGCCTGCCACCGGAGGAGTGCAGGGCCCGCGCGGCCGGTGCGCCTTTCGGATGGACTCCCGGGCGTGTTCACCCGGGTGCGCGGGCGATCCGGGTGAACGGGGGTTACGGGCGGCCGCGGACCGTCGGTGCGGGGCGGTGGATCCGGGCACGCGTGGGCCCGCCCCCGGCGGTCGGCCGGGGGCGGGCCCAGGAGGGTCGCGGGTACTCCGGTGGGAGCCCAGCGGGGGCTCAGCGGGAGCTCAGCGGTCCCAGCGGTAGAACTCGCGCGCCATCGCGTCCTTCGGCTCGCGCCAGGTGGCGGGGTCGTACGCCTGGACGTAGGCGGTGAGGCGGTCGCTGACGGTCCGGAACTCCGGGTGGCCGAGGACCTTGGCGACGGCCGGGCCCGGCGGGCGGTCGGCCTCGATGAGGTGGAGGTAGACGTCGCCGAACTGGAATAGGCTGCGGCCGGTGACGCCGATCAGGTGCGGCAGTTCGCCCCGGTCGGAGTCGGCGAACACCTCGGCGATGTCGGGGGCCGCCTCGGGCTTCATCCGGGCGACGATCAGTGCGCGGTGCACGCCGCTCACCTCTCCCCGGCCCTGAGCTCGACCTTCTCGCGGATCAGCTGCATCTGGATCCGGGAGTTCTTGTTGATGTGGTTGACCATGCCGTCGTCGTCCACCGGCGCGGTCGGCTTCATGGCGAAGTCCTGGATCCAGCGCATCTTCGTGCCGGACGGGACCTCAGCGTACTCCCAGCGGATCTCCATGAACTCGAACGGCCCCGGTTCGACCCGGCGGGCGCGCACGGCGAGCGAGGCCTTGTCGGTGGTGCGCTCGGAGACCCAGCTCCACACCTTGCCGTTCTCGTCCGGGTGCATGGTGAGCCGGAAGCGGACGCTGTCGCCGTCGCGCTCCAGGACGTCGACGGAGGCGTACTCGCTGAAGAGGTCCGGCCAGTTCTCCAGGTCGTTGGTCATCTCCCAGACCAGGTCGAGCGGCGCGGCGATGACGATCTCGTTGTCGGTGTGTCCGGGCATGTCAGGCACCCTTCGGGGCGAGGGAGGCGTTCACGAGCTGGACGAACTCGGCCGGGGTCTTGGCGGATTCGGCGCCCGAGGTGACCTTGAGGCCGTGCCGGTTCTCCAGCTCGCCGACGACGCCGAGCAGGCCGAGCGAGTCGACGCCGAAGTCGTCGAAGTACGAGCCGGGGCGCTCCAGTTCGCCGGGGTCGACGGTGACGCCGGCCCGGGACTGGAGCAGGGCGGCCAGCTCGGGGTAACTGAGGGTCTTGCTCACGGGGTGTCCCTTCTCAGAACGGGGGTGGTTCAGGCCCGCTCCCCGCGCCGGAGCACCAGCGCGGAGTTGGAGCCCATCAGCCCGCGGCTGAGCACCAGTGCGGTGCGCAGTTCGGCCGGCCGGGCGCGGCCGGTCACCAGGGCGAGGTCGTGGCAGACCTCGGTGACGTTGGGGGTGGGCGGGAGCACGCCGTCCTCCATGGCGAGGACGGCGGCGGCGACGTCCAGCAGCGGGGCGCCGCAGTAGGCGCGGCCGGTGCCGGTCTTGGGCGCGGTGACCGGGACGCGCTCGGCGGCCGGGCCGAGGGCGTCGGCGAGGGCGAGGGCC
>NZ_JBFBDY010000861.1:0-2320 GCF_040683475.1 Kitasatospora sp. NPDC093558
GGGTGTCGGCCTCGGCCTGGGTGTCCTCCCAGGCCCGGGCGATGTCGATGCTGTACCGCCAGGAGGCCGGGGCGTCCGGCTCGTCGCCGCCGATCAGGCCGTCGAGCTCGTCGTTGGGCGCGTCGTGCCGGTGGGCGTAGACGGTGGCGGTGCTCATCTGCAGCCAGACGGCCGGTGGGCGGCGGGCGGCGGCGATCGCCTGGCCGACGGCCCGGGTGGAGAGCACCCGGGAGTCCATCATGGCCCGCCGGTTCTCGTCCGTGTAGCGGCAGTTGACGCTGCGCCCGGCGAGGTTGAGCACCACGTCGCTGCCGTCGACCTCGGTGGCCCAGGCTCCGAGGTGCCGGCCGTCCCACCAGACCTGGCGGGGTCCGGCGGGCCTGCGGCTGAGGACCACGACGTGGTGTCCGGCGGCGGTCAGGCGGTGGTCGAGCAGGGTACCGAGCACGCCGGAGCCGCCGGGAATGACGATCTTCATGAGTTCCCCCTTATCTCCGGCTCCGAGCCTAGCGCGCCAATTGAACGCGTTCAAATGTGACGTGTCGACGGATCGGCCGTTCCCTTCGGTTAGCCGGAGCCGTATAGTCGGATCCGGCTACTAGGAATCGACTAGGAGCCGACCAGGGATCGATGTAGGAATCGACTAGGGATTGGTGGGCATGTCGATGGCGAAGCGGAAGATCTCCAACACCTTGGCGCTGGCCGTGCTGGGTCTGCTGCAGGAGCAGCCGATGCACCCGTACGAGATGGCGTCCACGCTGCGGGAACGGCACAAGGACAGCAGCTTCAAGGTCAACTCGGGGTCGCTGTACGACACGGTCGAGTCGCTCGTGCGGCACGGCTGGATCGAGCCCGTGGAGACGGCGCGCGACGGCCGCCGGCCCGAGCGCACCGTGTACAAGGTGACGGCGGTGGGCCAGGACGAGTTCGTCCGCTGGATCGACGAACTGCTGCGCACGCCCGTCGCGGAGTACCCGAAGTTCATGGCCGCGGTGTCCTACCTCGGCGCGCTAGGGCCGGACGGGGCGGCCGAGGCGCTGGCCGAACGGGCGGAGCACCTGGCCCGGCGGATCGAGGAGACGGGGGCGGTGCTGGCCGAGACGGTCGGCTCCGGCGGGGTGCCCCGGCTGTTCATGATCGAGGTCGAGTGCGCGCTGCACGCCTGGGAGGCCGAGCTGGCCTGGACGCGGCGGACCATCGCCGAGATCCGCGACGGCAGCCTCGCCTGGCCCAAGGCCGAGGGCTGGATCGACGCGAAGGGAACCACCCGATGACCGAGGTGCTGACCGAGGTGCTGATCGTGGGAGCCGGCCCGGCCGGGCTCTTACTGGCGAGCGAGCTGCGGCTCGCCGGCGTCGACACGGTCGTGCTCGAACGCGACCCGCAGCGGCCGGACTTCTGCCGCGGCTTCAACCTCAACGCCCGCGCCCTGGACCTGCTGGCCCGGCGCGGCCTCGCCGAGCGGCTGACCGCCGAAGGCCGGCGAGTCCCGCACGCCGCGTTCTCCGGCCTGCCCGTGACGCTCACCCTCGCGGGCACGCACACCGACCACCCGTACTCGCTGGGCATCCCGCAGACCCGGGTCGAGGAGATCCTGGAGCAGCACGCCCTCGACCTGGGCGCCGACCTCCGGCGCGGACACGAACTGCTCGCCCTGGAACAGGACTTCGACTCCGTCACCGCGACCGTCGCCGCCGGCGGGCGCCAGTACCGCATCCGGGCGGCGTACCTGGTCGGGTGCGACGGCGGCCGCAGCACCGTCCGCAAACGGGCCGGCATCGCCTTCCCCGGCACCGCGGCGACGCACTTCTCCCTGCTGGGCGACGTCGAACTCGCCGACCCGCAGGCGCTTCCGTTCGGCGTGAGCACCGGCCCCGGCGGGAGCGTGTTCGCGATACCCCGCCCCGGCTACGTCCGGATCGTCACCGCCGACCGGCAGCCTCCCGCCGAAAAGGCCGACAAGGCCGACAGGGACGCCCCCGTCACCCTGGACCTCCTCCAGGCCGCCGTCGACGACGCGCTCGGCCGCCACGTCGAACTCCGCTCCGCGCGCTGGCTGACCCGCTTCGGCAACGCCGCCCGGCAGGCGGCCGAGTACGTCCGCGGCCGGATCGTCCTCGCCGGCGACGCCGCGCACGTCCACCCGCCGTCCGGGGCGATCGGCGTCAACGTCGCGCTGGACGACGCGTTCAACCTCGGCTGGAAGCTCGCCGCCACCGTCCGCGGCACCGCGCCGACGCACCTGCTCGACAGCTACCACGCCGAACGCCACCGCGCCGGTGCGGACGTGCTGGCCGGCACCCGCGCCCAGGTGCTGCTC
>NZ_JBFBDY010000862.1:0-2315 GCF_040683475.1 Kitasatospora sp. NPDC093558
GCCGCCACCGACCCCGAGGCCGCTCCCACGCCTGGCCCCTCCTCCGCCCCGGCCACCGCGCCTCCCGCGCAGCCGGCGCCCCAGCTGACCGAGCAGCAGGTGTCCTCGGCGGTGGACCGGATCGACGGCTACGTGCAGGACGCCATGGCGAAGACGGGCGTCCCCGGAGTGTCGCTGGCCGTCGTGTACAAGGACAAGGTGATCCACGCGAAGGGCTTCGGGGTCCGTCAGCTGGGCCGCCCGGAGCCGGTCGATCCCGACACGGTCTTCCAGCTCGCCTCGGTCTCCAAGCCGATCTCCTCGACCGTGGTCGCCGCGGTCGTCGGCCAGAAGGCGGTGAAGTGGGACGACCCGGTCACCAAATATGACCCGGGCTTCGCGCTCGCCGATCCCTTCGTGAGCAGCCACGTGACGATCGCCGACCTCTTCTCCCACCGCAGCGGCCTGCCGGACCACGCGGGGGACCTGCTGGAGGACCTCGGCTACCAGCGCGACTACATCCTCCAGCACCTCCGCAACCAGCCGCTCTCGCCGTTCCGCGCGAGCTACGCCTACACCAACTACGGCCTGACGGAGGCGGCCGTGGCTGTGGCGAAGGCCAAGAAGGTGGCCTGGGAGAACCTGGCGGCGGACGTCCTCTACAAGCCGCTGGGGATGAACTCCACGAGCTCCCTCCGATCGGCCTACGACAGCGCGGCGAACAAGGCGGCGCCGCACGTCAAGACCGCCGGCGGCTGGCAGGTCAGCACCACCGAGAACGCGGACCCGCAGTCGCCGGCCGGCGGCGTGAGCTCCACCGCCCAGGACCTCACCCGGTGGATGCGGATGCAGCTCGCGGACGGCACCTTCGAGGGCAAACAGGTCGTCGACCCGGCGGGCCTGAACGAGACCCGGGTGCCGCAGATCGTCAGCGGCCCGCCGAGGTCCCCGGCGGGCAACGCCGGCTTCTACGGCCTCGGCTGGAACGTCAGCTACGACACCCTCGGCCGGCTGCGGCTGAACCACTCCGGCGGCTTCGACCTCGGCGCGGCCACCGTGGTGACCCTCCTGCCGACCGAGCAGCTCGGGATCGTCGTCCTGACCAACGGCCAGCCGATCGGCGTCCCGGAGGCGGTGGCCGAGGAGTTCTTCGACGTCGCCCAGAACGGCCACGAGACGGTCGACTGGCTCGGCCTCTTCGGCAAGCTCCTCCCCGGCATCGCGGCCCCCGCCTCCTCACCGACCGACTACGCCAAGCCACCGGCCGGCGCCACCCCGGCGAAGCCCGACACGGCCTACACCGGGACGTACGCCAACGACTACTACGGGCCGATGACCGTGAGCGAGAAGGACGGCGGGCTGGTGATGACCCTCGGACCGGACAGCCGGCAGTTCCCGCTTCAGCACTACAACGGGGACGTCTTCAGCTACCAGAGCAAGGGCGAGAACGCCGTCGGCCTCACCGGCCTGACGTTCACGGTCGGCGCCGACGGCCGGGCCTCGACCGCGGTGGCCGAGCAGTACAACCACGAGGGCCTGGGGACCTTCACCCGCAGCTGACCTCAGGGTGAGGGGCACAGGGGGTAGGGGCCGTACCCGTCCACACAGACGGCGACGGTTCGGATCTCCGCGGTTCCACCGGTCCGAGAGCGTGTCAGGCTGCCTGCCGTTCAGAGCGCGAAGTCGAGCCGGACGAACGGGTCGTGGTGGATGAGGTCGAGCGGTACCCCGGCGTGGTAGAGCGCCTCGGCGGCGCTCACGATCATCGGGCCGGGGCCGCTGACGTAGGCGTCGTGCTTCAGCCAGGGGCCGGCCGCCGTGAGGGCCGCGGGCAGGGCGGTGGTGGCGCCGGGGGTGCCGTCGTCGTGGACGAGGGGCCGCACCGTGAGCCAGGAGTGCTGGTCGACGAGCCGGCGGAGGGTGTCGAGGCCGAGCGGTTCGTCCGCGCCGCGCGTGCCCACGAAGACGTCCGTCCGCCGCCGGACCCCGTCCAGGACGGCTTGTTCGAGGAGGGCGAGGACCGGCGCGAGGCCGGTGCCGCCCGCGACGCAGACGACGTCGCGGCTCGCGGCCGGATCGAGGACCATGTCCCCGAGGGGACGGCCGAGCCGGAGGACGTCGCCGACCCTCGCGTGCTGCACCAGGGCGTTGCCGACCGGGCCGCCGGGGACGGCGCGGACGTGGAAGGTGAGGGTCCCGTCCGGGCGTGGGGCGTTGGCGGGGGAGTAGTAGCGCCAGCTCTTCGGCCACCACGGCGTCGCCAGGCTGACGAACTGCCCGCCGGTGTACGGGTACGGCAGGTCGGTCCGCACGGTGATCTCGGCGAGGTCGTGGCC
>NZ_JBFBDY010000863.1:0-2316 GCF_040683475.1 Kitasatospora sp. NPDC093558
ACCTCGGCGGGCAGGCCGCCGGCCTCGAAGCGCAGCGCAGTGAGCGCGTCGTGGCGCACGGGCTTCAGCGCGAGGTCCGTGCCGCCGCGCACCACCAGCTCGGTGAGCCGGGGGAAGGCCGTCAGCAGCGGGGTGACGTCGCACATCTCCAGCCAGGAGATCTCGCTCTCCTCGTAGGTGATGTCCCCGACGAACAGTGCCCGCAGGGCGGGCAGGCGATGGGCGGAGGCGACGATCGCCGTCAGCGCCTCCTCCTCCAGGCCCTCGGGTGCCTCCGAGAACCACTGACCGAGCACCAGGGCGCTCACCCGCTCGACGTCGACCGTGTCGAGGAACCGCTGCCAGCGCTCGGCGAAGGTGCCCTCGGACTCGAAGTCCAGCCCGATCTTCCAGGCCACCGCGCCAGCCCCGGGCAGCGAGCCGGCCGTCGCCTCCTCCTGCTCGACCGCCTCGACGAAGTCGAAGACGGGGAGACCGTGGAACTCCCTGATGTGCTCGTTGACGGTCATGGCGCTGCTCCTCGGGTGTCGGGCCGAACACGTGTCTACCAGTCGGGTCCGACAATCCGCTGCGCCGGGTCGCACGTGACCGCACGCGACCCCGGGCGTGGGGAGCCGGATCCGTCCGGTTAGGATGCCGCGATCGCTGTTCGTTGGGGGGCGAAGCGCCGGTTCCGCCATGCCAGAAATTTCCTCTCACGCATGCGATTTCACGTTCCGACGAATTACGTCCGAAATCTCCCGTGAGGCTCCGTTGCGCAATCAGCACCACAGGTTCATGGCCGTGGCCACCGCCACGCTGGTGTCCGGCCTGGCCATCGCCACGGCTCCGGCCGTGTCCGCCGCCCCGGCACCCACCGCGACCGCCCAGGGCCGGCAGGCATCGGCCTCCCCGGTCATCGTCACCGTGGACGGCCCCGACGTCGTCAAGGCCGGTGGCGAGCCGGTCGAGTTCACCGCGAGTCTGAGGAACACCGCCGACCACCAGGTCGACGCGACCACCGCCTTCACCGTCGCGGGTCTCCTTGGCGCCGGCCTCAAGCAGAGCCAGTTCAAGCTGGAGTACCAGCGGCCCGCAGGCACGCAGTGGCAGGACGCCAAGGTGAACAACACCGATGCCGGCGAGGGCGGGTTCTGGGTTCTGGACCAGTCCGCCGCCGGGCTGCACCTGGCGAGCGGCGAGGGGGCCACCTACCGGCTGCGCCTCACCGTGGCGGCGGACGCCCCGCTCGTCCAGTTCACGGCGCACCTCGGCGTCGTGGTGTCGGATCCCGCGCTGCCGCCGGAGAAGCGCATAACCGAGGCGGAAAGCCCGTACCTGCACGTCGGGATCGCCCCGCGGGTGACGCCGAGCACCCCGGCCCCCACGCCCGTCGCACGGCCGGAGGCCAGGCTCGACGGCGTGGCGGCGTCCTTCACGGCGGGGGGCGAGGCGAAGCAGTTCACACTGATCTACACCAACACGACCGGCAAGGACCTCGTCGTCCTGCCCACGGTCCGGTTCCAGGGACAGACCGAACTCCCCGCCGACGTGGTCAGGGTCGAGTACCAGGCATTTGACGGCGGGTGGCTGGAGGCCAGCCCCGGCTTCGACTCGAGCCACCCCGACTGGGTCTACCTGTCCCGCTGGACGGGCAGCAAGGGCACCGCTCTCCTCGACCTGCCCAAGGGGGAGACCCGCACGGTCAACGTGCGGCTGTCGTTCACCAGGAACGCGCCCGCGATGACCGCTTCACTGGTGCCCGTCGAGAGCAGCGAGCCGGGGCCGGGTGAGAGCCCGAACAACGGCTTCGGGCCGAAGGTGGACTTCACGGTCTCGGCCGCGGCCGGGACCCCGGTTCCGACGCCGACGCCGACTTCGGCCGCCACCACCGCGGCGCCGGCCGTGCCCTCGGGCACGCCGTCCACCGCCCCGGTCGTCCCGGTCGCACAGGCCGGGGAGACCTCCGCCGCGCCGGTGCCGAGCCAGGCGGCGAGTGCCCAGTCGGCGAGCGTTCAGGCCGCCGTGGCTCCGGCCGTAGCGACGGACACCCAACTCGCGTCCACCGGCGGCGGTTCGAGCTCCGCGCCGATGGCGATCACCGGGGCCACCGCGATCGCCCTCGGGGTGGGCGCCCTGGTCGTGGCGCGCCGCCGCAAGGACACGCAGGGCAGCTGAGCACTGAAGGCCCGTCCGTTCCCCGCCAGTCGGTGGGGGCGGACGGGCCTTCGTGCGTCGGGTCGGCTCCCGGTCCGGACCCGGGGACCGGGGCCGGGGACACGGCCGGACGCTGATGCTGCTCGCCGAACGCGAGTGCCTGGCCGCCGGCGTCCACAC
>NZ_JBFBDY010000864.1:0-2315 GCF_040683475.1 Kitasatospora sp. NPDC093558
TCTGTTTTTTCATCTCCCTTTCTCAACGGTCCACCACAGGCCGTGGGGGCGAAACCCCCGCGCCAACCCGCCCGCCGTGGGGTGGGGGGCCCCGGCCCCGGGCCGCCCGCCACACACGCGTTGGCAGGAGCCGGCGTTCCTAGAGGGACGGGTCCAGGAACGGCCGGTCGTAGACCTCCAGCGAGCGGATCGACGCCCACGTGTTAGCGTTCACACCGCCGGTGACGGTCACCCGCACGTAGCGGGTCTGGGCCGTGAACGTCGCGGCCTGCACCTGGACGGCGGAGGAGTTCCCGGTCAGGTCGGCGAGCGTCGACCAGGTGGACCCGTCAGCGGAGCCGTCGATCCGGAACTGGTAGGCGTGCCCCGGCAGTTCCCAGGCGATCCGCGCGCCCGTGACCGGCCGCACCGAGCCGAGGTCGACCTGCAGCCAGTGGCCGGTGTTCCCGTCGGCCGCGCACCACCGGCTGGAGGTGTCCCCGTCGAACGCGTTGGCCGGCACGTTCCCGTGCGAGGTCTCCGAGCTGTCGGCCGTGGCCGGGCAGCCGCGGGCGATGTCCGCCGGCACCACCGTGCGGTCGAGCACGATCGCCACGATCGTGTCGTCGGGGTAGCGGGTGCGGTCGATGCCGGTGATGGTGATGGCGTTCCCGCTCGCCGCGCTGAAGGACAGCGGGTTCTTGGAGACGACGTCGTAGACGGAGGTGACGTTCGCGTCGCCGAGCGAGGGCGTCGTGAAGCTGCTGCCGCCGTTGTACCCGGCCAGCAGGTGCGCGTAGACGGTCCGGTTGGCGAAGGTGAAGCCGTACTGGCCGTCCACCGGGTTCCACGGGCCGCCGCGGGTGTTGTACACGGCCTCCCGGTTGGCGTTCATGAACCCGCCGAGCTGACGGATCAGCGCGGCCTGCGTGCTCGGGACCGTACCGGTCGCGTCCGGGCCGACGTTGACGAGCACGGACATGTCGCGCACGAAGGAGTTGACGAACAGGCCCAGCGCTTGGGAGAAGGGCATGGCGGAGTTGCCGCTGTACCCCCAGCTCCCGCCGACGCTGAACGTCTTCTGGACCAGGCGGCCGTACCGGATCGGCCCGCCCGGCACGCCGGAGCCCTCGTCGAGGTCGTAGTCGCCCACCCACCCCGAACGGGAGTTGGACACGGCGTTCGGCTGGTGCTGGCGCAGCACGCCGGTGAGGCCCAGCGGCTTGCCGGTGCCCGTCTCGGTCTCGCCGTACGCGGCGTCCACCTGCCAGCCGTTGCCGCCGTCCCGGTACTGGCCGGGCTCCCAGAAGAACGACCCCGCCGCGTCGGTGCCCTGCTGCGCCAGCCAGCCGCCGTCCCACCAGATGTCGTCGATCGCGCCGTAGTCGGTGACCAGTTCCTTCACGGACTGGTACACCTCGTTCTTCATGACCCGGGCGTTCTCGTGGTAGTCGAAGCTCGTCGGGTCGGAGCCCTCGTAGTTCCACGGGTACACGCTGTTCGGCAGTACGCAGTCGGAGGTGAGGGCGGGGCTCGGCGGCTTCGCGCCGGTCACGTCGTAGTAGCCCGGGTAGCGCCAGTCGATCGGGGAGTAGTAGAGCCCGACCCGCAGGCCCGCCGCGCGAACGGCGTTCACGTAGCCCTTGACGAAGTCCGTGCCGGCCGGGAACGGGGCGGAGCCCGTGGTCCAGGCATTGGGGTGGCCGCTGGGCCACAGGGCGAACCCCTCGTGGTGACGGGTGGTCAGGACCACTTCGGCGGCGCCGAGGTCCTTGGCCAGCTGCGCCCAGGCGGCGGGGTTGTAGGACTGCGACTGGCTGGCGAACGAGCCGGCCCACTGCGCCCGGTAGGAGGTCGGCGCGGTCTTCGAGTAGAACTGGTACCACTCGCCCTGGGCCGCTGCCGAGTAGACGCCCCAGTGGATGAACATGGACACCTTGTTGTCGCGCATCCACTGGATCCTGCTGTCCGGCTGCTGCCAGGCCCCCTGGTCGAGCTTCGGGACGCGCAGCGGGACGAGGGGCAGGGCGGCGCCCCCGGTCGCGTCGGTCGCGTCGGTCGCGGCGACGGCGGCCTGGGCCGGGATGCCGACGGGTCCGACGACGGTGGCGGCGGTGGCGACGGCCAGACCGGTGAGCACGTTTCTCCGGCTGATGGGTCGTGACATGGATGCTCCGTTTGTCCTGGAGTGCTCGCAAGGAGGTGGGACTTGGCGAGTCAGGTCCATGTATGGGGTGCGCGGAGCGGCGCGTCAAGACATCTGACGGCGATATGGTCGGATGACTTCCGGCGGTTCCATGGTCACCTCCAGGGCACGTCGTCTTCGCGCCAGGCCG
>NZ_JBFBDY010000865.1:0-2314 GCF_040683475.1 Kitasatospora sp. NPDC093558
GGACAACGTCACATTCGCGGTGACGTACAGCGACGATTACGGCGCCTCGACGGTGGCGCCGCACTCGGGGCAGCGGTAGGGGTGCTGTTCGGCGAGGGTGCGGCGGATCCAGTTGAAGACCCAGGGGAAGGTGATCCTGGGGACTTCCCTGGTGGCCTCCACCGGGCCGTGGGTGGGGCAACGGCCCCTCCGGGTCTGGGTTTCGGTCGGCATGGGTGGTGCTCCTCGGGGTGAGCCTCAGGCGCCGCGCGGCAGCCAGCTGAAGCGGCGCAGGGCGATCACCAGGCCGAAGGCGCCCCAGGCGGCGACGATCAGCAGGTCGGTGCCGGCGAAGCCCGCGCCGGTGGTGTGCGGGTTGTAGGCGGTGAGCAGCGCCTCGACCAGGTGGTGGACGGGGAAGACGTCGGCGACGACGGTCAGCCAGTGGGGGAGGACCGAGGTCGCGATGAAGACGCCGGAGATGAAGTACAGCGGCAGCATCACGGCTTGGGTGATGGGCTGGGCGGCGTCCTCGTTGCGGATGACGGAGGTCAGCGCATAGCCGAGGCAGCAGAACGAGACGGTGCCGACGATGATGGTCACCGCGAGGGCGGGGGCGGTGCGGGCGGGCACGTGGGCGCCGTACGCGGCCCAGCCGATCACCAGGAGCACGACGGTGATGCCGATCGAGACGACGATGGCGGTGAGCGTCCGGCCGGCGATGACGGCGGCGGCCGGGACGGGGGTCGCGCGGCGGCGTTTGAGCACGCCGGACTCGCGCTGGGCGGTCACCGAGATCACCAGGTTGACGAAGGACGCGGCGATGATCCCGAGCGTGATGATGCCCGGGACGTAGTACACCGAGGTGTCGATGGTGCCGCCGGCGACCTTGACGGTGTTGTTCTGGCGGCCGAACACCGAGGCGAAGATGACCAGGAAGAGCACCGGGAGCGCGAGCGTGAAGAACCGCGACTGCGGGTTGCGGAGGAACGCGCGCAGGTCGTACGGGAATTGGTGCAGTGCGAGGCGCGCGACGTCGCGGGCGGAGCTGCCGGTCATCACGCGGCCTCCAGAGGTGGTGCGTCCAGGGGCGGTGCGTCCGTGCCGGGTTCGGTAAGCGCCAGGTAGACGTCTTCGAGGCTCGGGCGGCGGACCTCCAGGTCGGGCAGGTCGTGGCCGGCGGCCTCCGCCCAGGTGATCAGTGGCCCGAGGACGGCGAGGGGGCGTGCGGACCGCAGCAGCATGTGATCGGAAACGGAGTCCACGAGTGCGTCCCGGACGGGGCCCGGCAGTGCGGCCACGGAGGCGCCCGGGGGCAGGGTGAAGGAGATCTCGGCGGCGGCGCGCTGCCGGCCGCCGAGCGTCCCGGGCGGGCCCGCGGCGACGATCCGGCCCTCGGCGATCACCATGACGCGGTCGGCGAGGTGTTCGGCCTCGTCCATGAAGTGGGTGGTCAGGAAGACCGTCACGCCCAGTGAGCGCAGTCCGGCGATCATGTCCCAGGCGGCGCGGCGGGCCGAGGGGTCGAAGCCGGTGGTGGGTTCGTCCAGGAACAGCAGCTCCGGGTCGCCGATGAGGGAGAGCGCCACGTCGAGGCGGCGGCGCTGGCCGCCGGAGAGGCGGGTGGCGGTGGCCTCGGCCTGGTCGGCGAGGCCCACCAGCTCCATCGTCTCGGTGATCCCGCGCGGTGACGGGTAGTAGCCGGCGTAGAGCCGCAGGCACTCGGCGACGGTGAGGTCCCGTTCGGGGCGCGACTCCTGGAGGACGACGCCGATCCGGGCCCGCCAGGACGGGCCGGCGTGCGCCGGGTCCTCGCCGAGGACGGTGACGTCGCCGGCGGTGCGGCGGCGGTAGCCTTCGAGGATCTCGACGGTCGTGGTCTTGCCGGCGCCGTTGGGGCCGAGGAACGCGAACACCTCGCCGCGTCCGACCTCCAGGTCGATGCCGCGCACGGCCTCGAAGGAGTCGTACCGCATGCGGAGCCCGGAGACGGTGATGACGGGCCCGGTGTTGGTGGTCGGAGTACCCATGCTCAACCAACGGTGGTGACGAACGCCCACCCCTTGCCACTCTCAACGTATAACGCACGGGGGGCCTTGCGGCAAGGCCCCCGTCGTCCCGCAGAATGTCCGCCTCACCGCCGAGACCTGCGGAAACCGAGACAACGGGGAGATCCACCACGTGCCTGCACGACCGTCCGTGACCGACGCCACCGCCGATGCCACCATTCCCACCACCGGTGTCTTCGACCTGCCCGAGCGCCTCGCCGCCAAGGCCGACCCGGCACTGACCGCCCGTGACGAGGCGCACTTCGCCGCGATCGCGGCGAGCCTGG
>NZ_JBFBDY010000866.1:0-2304 GCF_040683475.1 Kitasatospora sp. NPDC093558
CCAGGCCGCACGGGCGGCGGGAGACCCGGTCACGTACGTCGAGCACGCCGGGGCGGACCACTTCCAGGTCGTGGACCCCGCGCACCCGAGCTGGGCGGCCGCGGTTCAGTGGCTGGACAACCGCGCGGGGTAACTCCCTTGGGGGCGAGCGGCCTTCCGCAGCCGGCGCCGCCCCGCCCGGGGGGCAGCCCCGCGGCTCGGCCCGGAGGCTCCGTCCCGCCCGGGGGAGTTCAGCCCCGAGGCTCGGCCCTTCCCGGGGGCAGCCCTGCGGCTCGGCCCCGCCTAGGGAGGTTCAGCCCCGGCGGATCGCCTCCACCGCCCGGGACAGGTCCTCGTCCGCGATGTCCGGGTGCGAAAGCAGCACCTCGTGTGCCGCCGTCAGCACCCGGCCACCGCCCGCCAGGGCCAGGTCCTTGGCGGCCAGGCCCACCGGGAAGTCCGACTCCCGGCTGCGGGCGCGGGCCACCACCCCCGCGAGCGGTCCGCCCCCCGGCACCTCCAGCGCCAGCTCCTGGGACACGCCGCGCCGACAGCTTGGAGAGGGAAGCGCATCGTGGCTCGGTGTCGCGCAATGGCGAAGTCAACTCCTTTGTCAGCGAGCCTTAGTAGAGCGATCTCACCAACTCTGACCTTGGGAAAGGGGGTGGGCCGGAGGATCGTGCGTACAAGCTTCTCATCATGCCCACCGTGGGCCAGGAGTAGGCGTTGTCGACGATGCTGTGGGACCACTGCGCGCTGTACAACGCCGCCTGCTGCTGCGGGCCGGCCGGATCAACGGCTGCGGCATGTGCGCCGACATGCACTACAAGGACGTCGTGCACGCCGGCGACCAGCCCGAGCGCCTCGACCCGGTGGCCGCCTGGCGCGAGGCGACGGTGTTCACCGACGCCGAGCGCGACGCCCTCGAACTGACCGAGGAGGCCACCCGAATCACCGACGCCGCCGGCGGGGTGAGCGACGCGGTGTGGGAGAACGCCGTCAAGCACTACGACGAGGAGCAGCACGCCTCGCTGGTGTCGACGATCGCCCTGTTGACTTCCTCCCTGCGCTAACAGGTCCTAACAGAAGCCACTACGGGCGTGACTGCGGGGACCTTGAACGTGCCGTGCTCACGGCACGCCCGGTCCAGATCCCGAAGGGTCTGCTGCAACACGTGCGACGGCGCCGCCGCCAGCCACGGGAACTCGCGCTTGGCGTCGGCCAGCTCGGCGGCCTGCGGCACGTAGTTCATCCACGCCCCGCGCCGCCGGTACTCCCTGCGCTGCTCCAGGGCAGTGTTCCACACCGACCTGCAAACATCGCCGAACGTCTCACACAACTCAGCCTGCGCCGCGTCGAGTTCGAGCCGGTACCTACGGCCGGACAGCATGGGAACACCCCCTTCGGCAGCTGTGATCAACCTAGCGCACGTCACTGACACCGATAGTGCCAACCGGGTCCCGGTGGTCGTGACTCGGTCACTGACTGACGCCCTGCCGGGCTGTCCAACCCAGCGACCTCCGCCGCTTCGCGGCTCCGGGCCAAGGATGAGCCAATCCCCAGCCAAAGCAGGGGGTCTGCGCTCAAGGTTCAGGATCAATGCCTACAACCGGATGAACGTCATCTGCCGCATCCCGGCGGGGAACTACCGGCCCGGCCAGTGGTGAGCCGTCCCCGCCTTTCGCCCGTTTGCGGGCGGGAGGCGGGGCGGGGGCCCGGGCGCCTCGGGTCGCGGATCCCGGGTTCGTCCGGGTGAAGCCGAGGCCGCGTGCGGCGTGGCCGGACGGTGGCGCGGGCACGGGCGGGAAGGCTTCCCGGTCATGTCGACCGATCACAACAAGCAACTGGTCCGGCGCTTCTACGCCGAGATCGACGCGGGCAACCTCGACGCGATGGACGAACTCGTCGCCGAGGACTACATCGACCACCACCCGCCGCCCTTCCCGGTCGCGCCCGGCCGGGAGGGCCTCAAGGAGGCGTTCCGGCTGTTCTGGGACGCCACCCCCGGCACCCACCGCATCGAGGACCAGATCGCCGAGGGCGACAAGGTGGTGACCCGCCTGACCGCCACCGGGGTCCATCGCGGCGACCTGCCCGGCGCCCCGGCCACCGGCAACCCGATGACGATGACCGCCGTCGTGATCCACCGCATCGCGGACGGGAAGCTCGCCGAGAAGTGGTCCGACAAGGACGAACTCGGCCTGCTCCAGCAGATCGGCGTCCTGCCGCCCCTGGGCGGCCCGCCGGGTCGGTGACACCCGTCCCGGCGTCGGCCCCGGCGCCGGAAGCCCACCCGTCCGTCGGTGAAGCGCGGCCGGGGGAAGC
>NZ_JBFBDY010000867.1:0-2303 GCF_040683475.1 Kitasatospora sp. NPDC093558
ACGAAGGACCCGGATGCGGCTGTACTTGTCACCCGGGCCTCGGTGAAACGGCCCGCACACAGCACGGCGTGGACCCCCCGGGGGAAGCCGCCCGCTCGGGCCGAAAGCGACGGAGTGCGCCGGCGGTACCGAGCCTTGGCCCGACAGCGTCAATCGCGCGCACCGTCAGGGTCCGTGCCGTCGTGCGCCTGGCATGCGACCTGGAAGGCGCAGGCTGTGACACTGATGCTCGTCGGACGTTCTTCGGGCTCTCCAGAGGAGTCGTCGTGTCCGTTCTGACTGATGCGCATGCACTGGTCCGTGCGTACAGCACCACCTGGTACGAGCCGGTGACGTCCATGCCCGCGAAGCTGAACGAGGCCACGACGGCCGCGTATCTGTGCATGCGGGCGATCGACGAGATCGAAGACCACTACGATCTGGCCCCGCCGGCCAAGGTGGAGCTGCTGGAGACGACCAGCCGCTTGCTGCAGACCCGGTTCACCCGGGCCGACTTCTCCGCCGCCTATGCCCGCCACACACACGAGCTTCCTGAAGTCACCCTGCGCATCGGCGAATGGGCGGCACTCGCCCCGACGGAGATCGCGCCTCGAATATGCGAGACGTTCGCGGCGATGGCCGAGCGGATGGCCGACTGGGTGGGCACCGGTTTCGCCATCGACAGCGAACGGGACCTGGACCGCTACACCTACGCGGTCTCCGGAACCCTGGTGCTACTGCTGTCGGACCTGTGGGCCTGGTACGACGGCACGCGGTGCGACCGCTCCCACGGTATTGCCTACGGCCGGGCCCTGCAGGCGGCCAACATCCTCATCGATCGCTCCACGGACACCGATCGCGGCGTCGACTTCTGGCCGACAGGATGGCAGTCCGCTGACATGCTGCGGTACATCCGGACCGAGTTCTCCCTCGCCGAGCAGTATGTCGACGCCTTCTCCCAGGGGCCCGCGCGGCGCTTCTGCGAGCCCGCGCTCCGGCGCTATCAGAATGCCCTGGACGCCCGGCCCCGGGCTGCCGCCACCGGTGTTCGGCCGGAGCGCTGAAGGAGAAGTTCGAACCGCCGTTTTCGAACCGCCGTTTCGGATCGCCGTTTCGGATCGCGCGGAGGATTGGAACCCATCATGGCCTCGCCATTTGATGCTGCCGACTTCCCCCTGGAAAGCGCCGACTCGCTGGTCCTGCCCGAATTGTCCTTCCCCGCCCCTGGCCGTCTGCATCCGCGTTGGGAGGAGATCGAGGCCGGAACCGTCGACTGGCTGCTGGGATACGGACTGGTGAGCGGTCCCACGGAGGAACTGAAGGTCCGGAACTCCCTGTTCGGAAAGGCTTTGGCCTGGATGTATCCGGTCGGGCCGGTCGACCGCATCCTGGCCATTTCCCATCTGTCCATCTTCTGGTTCACCTTCGACGACAAAATCGTCGAGTCCACCGCACCCGGAGCCGCTCAGCAGCTGGCGGAGCGGGCCCTGCACATGGACCAGATCGCCCGATCGCCACAGCGCACCCCGCCGGGCGAGGATCCCTTCCACCGCGCCTACCACGACATCTGGGCCAGATTCCACCGGTGGGCCAGCCCTCGACAGCTCCTGCGGATGCAGCACGGCATGCTGCAAGCCGTGATCGCCTGCATCACCGACAGCTTGAGAACCGGCATACCCACCCCTCCCCCGCTGGCGCTCTACCGCCCGCTCCGTTTCGGCACCAGCTTGCTGTCCCCCTTCGTCGATTACAACGAAATCGTTCACGGCATCGAAATCCCCCTCGACACCTACCTGCAACCCGATGTCCAGGACCTGATCACCACGGGCGTGAATCTGTTCGCCATCATGAACGACATCTACTCATGCCCGCGCGACACGCAGAAGCGCCAGGTGATGAACCTTCCGGCCGTGCTCGCTCACGAACACCGCTGCTCCCTGCAGGAGGGGCTGGACATGGCAGCCGAGCTGTTTCGCCTCAACACCGACCGCTTCCTGCAACTCTCCGAGGAACTCGGCAAACGCACGGCCGAGCACCTGCCCGAGCTGATCGAGGGGATGCAGGTCTTCACCGCCGGGATCCTGAACTGGTACCTGCAGGACACCGCCCGCTACCGGCCGGCAAACCCGTGAGCTCCGCTCACGTGCGCACGAACGACTGATCGACCCCGGCGGCCGCACCACCGGCGCCCGGCCGACGTCGTCCTGACGCCAGGTCCAGGTGGGCGGCGCCCGGATCCTGGGCCAGGGTCAGCCACTGGCCGATGTAGCCGCGCGCGGTGGCCGCGTAGTGCGCCCGGTCGGCGTCGTTGCCCACGAAGCCCG
>NZ_JBFBDY010000868.1:0-2303 GCF_040683475.1 Kitasatospora sp. NPDC093558
GGCCGGGCGGCTCGGTGGGGGCGGGCGGAGACGGGCTGAGGTCGGACGGCTCGGCGGCGGGGAGTGCGGGCACGTCGACCGGGGGAATGCTGTCGACTGCCGCCAACTCGGCCGATTCCAGGGGAGGTTCGGCCTGCGGAAGCCACACCTGCATCCGCCTCCGGGGCTCGAAGAGCGATCCGATCAGCGGCCGGATCGGCGGCCCGTCCGCACCGCCGGCGCCCAGCAGGCGGTCCACGAAGTCGCTCATGCGCCCGCCTCGCTGCGCTCGGCGGTCGCTTCGCGAAACGCGCACCTCTTCATGATTCGCTTGCTCCGCTCGCTCATGCCGTCACCAACTCCAGGTACAGCTGCCGCCGTTCGGGCCCGACCGCGAGCACCTCGGCCTCCGTCCAGCCGTAGGCGGTGGCGAGTGCATGCACGTCGTGGAGCAACCGCCGTGCGTGGGCGTCGAGTTCGGCCCACAGGTAGCCGGAGGCGTCGAACGGGGACGTCCAGGCGTGGCCGCACTCCGCGCAGTCGAGGTCCAGCCGGACGTCCGCCTGCGGGTCCTGCGCGCCCAGGGCGCCGGCCACGGCCTCCAGGACGTCCGCCGGGAGCGCGTCGGCGGCGACCGGCCGGCCGTCGGCCACCGCCGAGGTCAGCACCCGCCCGAGCAGCGCCCGCCGGGCGGCGGCGCGCGGGGCACCGCGGACGGCGAGCAGGTCCCGGGTGGTGACCGGACGGAACGCGAGCTCGAAACCCCCGGCCCGCACGACCCGTTCGCCCTCCGGCGGCGCGGCCGTGACGTCCTGCGGGGTCAGCTCCAGCTCCAGTTCCGTCCGGCAGGACGGGCACGTGACGGCGCACGGCAGGCCGGGGCCGAAGCACCGCACCCGCAGGCCCAGTACCAGCTCCTCCCGGCGCCCGACCGCGAGGTCCGCGACGGCCGCCGGGTCGGCGCCGCCGGCCGCGGCGAGCACCAGGGCACGCCGGACCGGGTCCTGTCCGCGCCCGGCCTCCCAGACCGCGAGCAGGCCCTGCTCCGTCAGCGGGCCGGCTTCCGTGAGTGCGTCCATCGTCAGGCCGGGTCCTCGAAGGACGGCTCGACCGGCTCCGGCAGGTCCTCGCGCACCCAGCCCTCGTTCTCCAGCTTGATGTGCTGGATGGCGACCGCGTTGGCGTTGGCGTCGAGGTCGGACACCGGCTGGTACTCCGACACCCAGCAGTTGAACACCTGGTAGGAGAGCACCTTCTGGCCCGCCTCGTTGAAGACGTCGACGATGATGTCCCGCCGGAAGTCCTTGAGCGAGGACTCGAGCCCGCCGCTCGCGTTGGTCAGGCTCCACACCCGGTTCGCCCACTGCTCGAACACCTTGTCGCCGGTGACCCCGCGCTCCAGGGTGATCGCGTCGTACTCGGTGCGCCCGGGCAGCTTGGTGCTGGTCGCCGGGTCTCCGCCGCTGCGGTGCTTGATCACCTCGGTGCTGCGCTTGAACCCGGTGACCTTGCTGACGCCCGCGATGTAGTCGGTGCCGCCGCCGAACTTCACCCGGAACCGGAAGTTCTTGTACGGGTCGCGGCGCTTCGTCCTGCTGTCGGCCATGGCCTGCCTCTCTGTGAGGTCCCTGCTGTGAGGTCCCTGAGGATGCGCTCAGACCTGGATCTGGCCGGCGAGCTGCTGGATATGGATGATCACGAACTCGGCGGGCTTGAGCGGGGCGAAGCCGACCTGGATGTTGACGATCCCGCGGTCGATGTCGTTCTGCGGGTTGTTCGTCGCGTCGCACACCACCTGGTACGCGTCCCTGGGCGTGCGGCCCTGGAAGGCGCCCTGGCGGAACAGGGTGTTCATGAACGCGCCGACGTTGAGCCGGATCGAGGACCACAGCGGCTCGTCGTTGGGCTCGAAGACCACCCACTGGGTGCCGCGGAACAGGCTCTCCTCGATGAACAGCGCAGTCCGGCGCACCGGGACGTACTTCCACTGGTCGGCTTGGACGTCGGCGCCCCTCAGCGTGCGCGCGCCCCACACGAGGTTGCCGAACACCGGCCGCTGGCGCAGGCAGTTGACGCCGTACGGGTTGAGGATGCCGTTTTCGAGGTCGGTCATCGGCACGAGCGGCGCGACGACGCCGGCGAGGCCCGCGTCGGTGCCCGCCGGGGCCTTCCACGCGCCGCGCGCGACGTCCGTGCGGGCCCACACGCCGGCGACGGCGCCGCAGGGCGGGAAGTCGCGGACGTGGTTCTGCTGTTCGGTGTCGGGGAGCAGGATGCGCGGGAAGTACACGGCGGCGTTGCGGGCGGCCGGGTCGCCGGCGAGC
>NZ_JBFBDY010000869.1:0-2295 GCF_040683475.1 Kitasatospora sp. NPDC093558
CGGCTCGCCCGGCACCGAACGGGTCGGGTGCAGGCGGACCGCGCCGTCCGGGTCCTGCGGGTTGTTGAAGAACACGAAGTGCTCGTCGCTCAGCACCCGGCCGCCCGCGCACACGAACGCCGTCACGTCCAGCTCGACCGCGTCCCCGCCGGCCGTCCGGCTGCGCCACACCACCTCGACCCCGGTGCGCCGGTCGGCCGGCCCGTCCTCGTCCCCGTCCGGCGCCTCGTGGACGGCGTTCGGTCCGCCGCCGAGCCGCCCGCGCAGGCCCTGCTCGGCCAGCAGCTCGACCAGCTCGGGGCCGCTCACCAGCGACAGCGGCTTGTTGCGGATGTACTCGTACGAGCCCGGGCCGAAGCCCGCCGTCGTCACCAGGATGCCCTTGATCGCGCCGTGGTGGCGCACGGTGGAGTCGAGGTCGCGCACGGCCGTGGGGGAGACGGTCGAGCGGTAGCGCTTCGCCTGGATCACGATCTTGCCGCCGGTCACCGGGTCGAGGTCCTCGGCGACCACGTCCACGCCGACGTCGCCGCTGCGGGCCGTCGTCATCACCCGGAAGCCGCGCAGCCGGAACAGCTCCGCGATCAGGTTCTCGAACTCGATCGGGTCCATCTCGAACAGGTCCGGGTCGTCCTCGCCGCCGTGCCCGGCCAGGCTCCCGCCCACCGTCTCCGGCAGCCGGTCCGGCCGCACCTCGTCCAGCCGCTCCGGGCGCGCCGACAGCGTGCCGCCGAGGCCCTGGAAGCACTCCACCGGCGCCACCCGGTCCAGCGCCAGGCCGGCGAAGTCCGCCCGCGCGGCGGACAACGTCGACAGGAAGCGCTCCGACTCCCGGCCCGTCGCCGGATCGATGCCGCGCACGAAGCCGTTCAGCACCACCGAGTCCAGCATCCCGTCCCGGTCCGCCCGGAACAGCTCCGCCGCCACCCGCAGCGAGGTCTGCGCCAGCACCTCCCGGTACAGCGCCTTGCGCTCCGTCGCCGGGCGGGCCACCTCCGCCTCGCGGTCGTCCGACTTGACGTACCGCACCCGCACCGCGGCCGGCACCACGTCCGGGCCCGGCAGCTCCCAGTTCACCACCAGCTGGCGCGACGACGCCTCCCACGCCGCCACCAGCCGGTGCGGGAAGCCCTCCGGCCACGCGGCCGACGCGTACAGCCCGGCCGTGAAGTACTCCTGGACGGCCTCCGGCTCGCCCGCGCGCAGCCGGCGCAGCAACTCCTCCGTGCGGACGGTGCGCTCCTCGTCCTCCTTGCGGTGCCGGGCCACCCGCTCCAGGTACTCCTGGTGACAGACCGCCAGCCGCCGCTGCCGGTCCGCCTCCTGCGCCTGCGCGGCGTACCAGTCCTGCTCGAACCGGGCGCGCGCCTGCACGGCGTACTGCTCGTAGCGCTGCCACACCCCCGCGTTGCGGGCCTGCGACGGATCCGGCGGCGGCACCAGGTAGGCGTCCTGATCGGGCATCGGCACCGGCTCGCCCAGCGCACCCGGCTCGAACGGCGGCACCGCGCGCGGGGCCAGCAACGCCTGCGGACTGAACGCCGGCACCCGCAGCCCGGCCGCCAGCAGACCGCGCAACTCCTCGACCCGGGCGTCCAGTTCGGCCGTCCGCCGGGCCGCGTCCGCCTCCCGCGACTGCTGGTACGCGCGCTGCGCCTCCCGCTCGTCACGCGCCGCCGCGCGCTGCGCCTCCCGCAACTCGCGCTCCCGGCGCCGCTCCTCCGCCGCCTGCGCCCGCCAGCGGGCCTCCTCCCGGCGCTGCTGCTGCCGCTGCGTCTCCGCCCAGACCGCCAGCACCCCGTCATTCCGCCGCCCCGCCACCGACCACCCCTCCACACTCCACGCACACACACCGCCACCAGCGCCCGCCACAATAGAACGTGAACACCCCACCGAGCCAAGCCCCCAACCCGCGCGGGGAGGCGTCCACTGCTGGTGGGCGGGTGCGCGCCGGGCGCCGGTGCGCTGATTCCCCGGTTCCTCCGGGCCCCGCCGATGGGCTCGGTACGATCAGCGACATGATCGAGGCGATCGCCCGACGCGAGGCCAACGCCGAGCGGGCCGGCTGACTCCAGCCGAACTGCCGCCCGGCCTGAGATCAGTTCTCGTCGGCGCGCTGTCGACGGGCTGGGGGAGGAAGCGTGAGGCAGGCGGACCGCGGGGACGCGGAGTTGTGGCGGAGGTGCCGGGAGATCGCGGAGGCGCTGCCCCTTCCGGAGCCCTTCGAGATGCCGGCCCTCGCCGTGACACTGGCGCGAATGCGGGGCAGGCCGCTCGAGTTGGTGCCGCTGCCGG
>NZ_JBFBDY010000870.1:0-2285 GCF_040683475.1 Kitasatospora sp. NPDC093558
GCCGCGGTGCGCTCACACGAGGTCCAGGCGGATCGCGGCGGCGGGGCAGACGTCGGCGGCGTCCCGGACGGCCTGGTGGAGGGCGGCGGGCGGGCGGGCGTCGAGGAGGAGGACGATGCCGTCCTCGTCGCGCTGGTCGAAGACGTCGGGGGCGGCGAGGACGCAGCTTCCGGCGCCGCAGCACTTGTCCTGGTCGATGGTGACGAGCACGGGTTTCCCTTCGGGGTGGGTGAACTGGCGTGGGGGCTGGGGGTGTTACCAGGTGACGAGCAGCTCGTGGACGCCGTGGACGAGCACGGGTTTCCCTTCGGGGTGGGTGAACTGCTGTGGGGGGCGGGGGTGTTACCAGGCGATCGGCAGTTCGTGGAGGCCGTAGACGAGCATCTCGCCGCGGAAGGGGACGTCCTCGAAGGGGACGGCCAGGCGCAGCCCTGGCAGGCGGCGCAGGACGGTGGTGAGGGCGATCTGGAGTTCCAGGCGGGCGAGGGGCTGGCCGAGGCACTGGTGGGTGCCGAAGCCGAAGGCGAGGTGGCGGCGGGCGTCGCGGGTGAGGTCGAGTTCGTCGCCGCCGGGGAACTGGTCGGGGTCCCGGTTGGCGGCGCTGACCATGCAGATGACGCCTTCGCCGGCCCGGATCCGCACGCCGCCGACCTCGACGTCCTCGGTGGCGACGCGGGTCAGGCCGGAGTGGACGATCGTCAGGTAGCGCAGCAGTTCCTCGACCGCGCCGGGCACGGATTCGGGGTGGGTGCGCAGGTGGTCGAGCTGGGCGGGGTTGCGCAGCAGGGCGAGGACGGACAGGGCGGTCATGTTCGCGGTGGTCTCGTGCCCGGCGATCAGGAGCAGGCGGCCCATCGCGCCGATCTCCTCGGTGGTGAGCTCGCCGCGCTCGGCCAGGCGGCTGAGGATGCCGTCGTCGGGTGTGGTGCGCTTGGTCTCGGTGAGGGTGACCAGGTAGTCGGCGAGGCGCTTCTGGGCGGCGTCGACGTCCTCGGGCGGGGAGTCGCGGCGCAGCAGGACGCGGCTGCACTCCTGGAAGAAGGCGTGGTCCTCGTAGGGGACGCCGAGCAGCAGGCAGATGACCAGGGAGGGCAGGGGCAGGGCGAACTCGCGGACGAGGTCGGCCCGGTCGCGTCCGGCGGTCATCGTGTCGAGCAGGTCGTCGGCGATGCGCTGGATCTCGGGGCGCAGCGCCTCGACCTTCTTGATCATGAATTCGGCGGTGAGCATCCGGCGCTGGTGGGCGTGTTCGGGGTCGTCCATGCGGATGAAGGTGGTCTGACCGGCGCTCAGCTGGCGGGCGCCGGCGCTGATGAAGGGGAAGCCGGGGCGGGTGGCGTCGGAGCTGAAGCGGGGGTCGGCGAGGACGGTCCTGATGTCCTCGTGGCGGGTGAGCAGCCAGCTGGGGGTGCCGTCCCACAGGGAGACGCGGCCGACCGGTTCCTCCTGCTGGGCCTGGCGGTAGGCGGGGGGCGGGGCGAAGGGGCAGGTGCCGCGGGCGGCGGGGTGGGTGAAGCGGGGGGCGGGTGCGGCCGTGGCCATGGGGGGCTCCCTTCCCGGAGCTGGGTGTGCCGGCGGCTGGTGGGGTGGACGGTGGGGCAGGACCAGGACCATTTACGTGCCTTAAGCAACTAACTCATCGTCACGCTAACTCGCGGTCCGTGGCGGCGGAAAGGCCCCGCCCGGTGGCGAACGAATCTGTCCGAAATCCGGTCGGAGGCCTGCACCACCACCGCACCCCGGGCCGGATCGCTAAGGTTCCTGCATGCCGGACGCCGAAGACCCCGCAGACGAACGGACCACCGCCTCGGAGCTGGAGGCCGTCCTGGCCAGCCTGGCCTACCTGCTGACACGCTCCCAGCAGCACGAACGCCAGATGGCCCGGGCCGGCATCACCGCGGCCCGCTCGGACATCTACCTGCTGCGCGCGCTCGGCGAGGCCGCAGGCGGCGCCAGCCGGGTGACCGACCTCGCCGACCGGCTCATGGTCAAGTCCTCCCACGTCACCCGGCAGATCGACCGCCTCCAGGAGCAGCGGCTGGTGGCCCGCACCCAGGACGCGACGGACCGCCGGGCCCGCCAGGTCGAACTCACCCCCGAGGGCCGGGCCGTGCTCGACCGGCTGAAACAGGCCAACATCACCGGACTGGCCGGCGCCCTGGACGGCGTCCCGGACCCGGACGTCGTCGCCACCGTCGGCGTGCTGCGCCACCTGGTCGACCGGTACGTGCAGCGGGTGCGCACCACGATGCTCGCCGAGGACGGCACGCCCGCCCTTCCCGGGC
>NZ_JBFBDY010000871.1:0-2272 GCF_040683475.1 Kitasatospora sp. NPDC093558
GGTTTGCCGAGGTGGTCGAGGACGAACGGCTGCTCCGGCAGGGCGCGCACCGTGTCGATGGCGGCGGGGAGTTGGTGGGCCCGGACGAGCAGGTCGTAGCAGAGCCCGGCGTCGCCGACCGCGCGCAGTCCGCGCCGGACGTCGGGGCGGGCGAGCCAGGCCGGGTCGGGTTCGCCCTGGACCAGGTGCCGGATGCCGACGAGCCGGTCGCCGCCCGGTCCCCGTCGCAGTTCGGCGAGGGTGTCGGCGATCCCGGGCGCGGTGAGGTCGGCCCAGCCGACGACGCCCGCGATCATGGGTTCGGCGGCGGCCAGGGCGAGGAATTCCCGGGTCTCCGCGACGTCCGGCAGGACCTGTACCAGGACGGTGCGGTCGATGCCGGTCGCCCGGGCGCGGGGGGCCAGGTCGGCCGGCCCGAAGTCGCGCCGGACGGCGGCCAGTTCCGGCGCGTCGAGCCAGGAGTGCGGGCGTCGGCCCAACTCCCATATGTGATGGTGCGCGTCGACTCTCACGCGCCTCGCTCCTCGGTCGGTGATGGACGGTCGGTGATGGCCGGGCTGTCAGGTGCGGAGGGGTCCGGCCGCGGTCCGGCCGCGGCCGGGAACTCCGCTCCTTCGGCCAGGTGGTCGCGCAGCCACCGTTCGGTGGTGTTGATGTGCAGCAGGGCGGCGGCCTGGGCGAGGTTCGGGTCTCGGGCGACGAGGGCGTCGAGGATCGCCTGGTGCTCGGTGATGGTCCGCCCGGCCGCGTCGGCGTCGGCCAGCCCGCGCCAGACCCGGGCCCGCAGGGTGCGCCCGGAGATGTGCTCCAGGAGGGTGGCCAGGGTCTCGTTGCCGGTGGCGCGGACGACCGCCTGGTGGAAGGCGGCGTCGTGCCGGGTCAGCAGCTCGATGTCGTCCCGTGCGTCCCGCATGGCCGCCAGGTGGCGTGCCACCTCGGCGAGGTCCTCGTCGGTGATGCGGGTGGCGGCCAGCGCGGTGGCGGCCGGCTCGAAGAGCCTGCGCACCTCGGTGAGTTCGAGGACGGTGTCGCCCTGGAGCAGTTCCACCGCGCCGCCGAGCCCTTCCAGCAGCAGACCGGGCGCCAGGCTGGTGACGTAGGTGCCGTCGCCGCGCCGGATCTCCAGGACCCGCGCGACGACGAGCGCCTTGACCGCCTCGCGCATCAGATTCCGGGACAGTCCGAGCTCGGCCGCGAGCTGCTGTTCGGGGGGCAGCTTCGAACCGGGGAGCAGTTCGCCGTCCCGGATCATCCGGCGGATGCGGGCGATGGCCTTGTCAGTGAGCGACACGGCGCCAACGTATCAGGTGATCCCATGTCTCGGAAGAGATCCACTGCCTTCTCCTTGCCGAACTCGGCCGCCCACCGGCCAGAATGCCGTCCACCCACCCGCGCCCTGGGCATCCCGATAGAGGCCCCACTCCGGATACATCCCATGTATCGGCCTGGAGGACGACCCGCGCGGGGCGGCTCATGACGCGGCGTACGCCGTTGCCTGGATGCCGTACAGCTCGGCGTAGCGCCCCCGCCGGGCCAGGAGTTCCTGGTGCGAGCCGACCTCTTCGAGGCGTCCCCGGTCGAGCACCAGGATGAGGTCCGCGCCGGTGACCGTCGAGAACCGGTGCGAGACGATGACCGTGATCGCCCCGGTGCGGGCGGCGAGTTCGTGGGCACGGGCCATCTGGCGCTGGAAGATCTCCTGTTCGCTGGGGGCGTCCAGGGAGGCCGTGGGCTCGTCCAGGACGACCAGCAGCGGCTCGCGGCGCATGGTCGCCCGCGCCAGCGCGCTCTTCTGCCACTGCCCCTCGGACAGGTCCACGCCGCCCAGCTCGCGGCCGAGCCGGGTGTCGACGCCCTGGGGCAGCCGGCTGACGAAGCCGGTGGCCTCCGCCTCGTGCAGCGCCTCGGCGATGCGCTCCCGGTCCTCCAGGTGCGGGAGGTCGCCGAGGCCGACGGTCTCGGAGAACACGGTGTGGTAGCGGCCGAAGTCCTGGAACGCCGCGCTGGTCCGGGCGTGCCAGCCCGCGCCGTCGAGCCGGGCGAGGTCCACCCCGTCGACCGTGATGCGGCCCGAGTCCGGCCGGTAGAACCGGTTGAGCAGCTTGACCAGGGTGGTCTTGCCGGAGCCGTACTCGCCGACGACGGCGACGACCGTCCCGGCCGGGATGGTGAGGCTCACGTCCTCCAGGGCGAACCGGTCGGTCCCGGGATACCGGTAGCTGACCCGGTCGAAGACGATGCCCTCGGTGAGGCGCGGCGGGGTCGCGAGCTC
>NZ_JBFBDY010000872.1:0-2270 GCF_040683475.1 Kitasatospora sp. NPDC093558
GTTCCATCCCGACGACCGCGCGAGCTCCTCCCAGGCCGGCCAGGCCCGGCCGGTCGCCCGACGCACGAGTTCGCCCGCCATCGTGAACGGTGGAGCCTTGTGCGGCTTCTCCAGGGCCTGGCCGACGATGCTGTCGTGCAGCACCGCCGCCGCGTGCAGGCGGGGCAGCGCCCGGTGGACTCGGTCCGCGTACCCGTGCGGGAGCGCGTCCGGGCCGCCGCCGAGGTCGAAGCCCGCCCCTTGGGCGACCAACGCGATCTCCGGCCGCTTCCGCGCGGCGATCTCACGGTCCGTGTGCAGTGCGACCGCGTCCCAGACGACGTCCGTCCGGTCCGGTGGCACTCCCTGCTCCGCCAGGAAGCGGACTGCCAGGTCGGCGCCGTCCAGCTCGAACCGCTGGTCGCCGTTGCCCTCGTCGCTGAGACCGCAGTCGTGCAGGGCGCAGCCGAGGAACAGCAGCTCGTCGTCGTAGTCGCGGCCGGGCCGCAGGCCGCGTCGCTCGCCGAGGAGGCGTCCGTACAGGTAGGTGCGGAGGCTGTGGTGGAAGATCGCCGCCGGGAGCAGGGTCTTCGCGTAGCGCAGAGTGCGGTGCGCGAGATCCGTTGCAGGGAAGGCGAGTTCGCCGTAATCGTCGCTGTCGTTCACGGTGTGACCGTACTCGCCTGTCCGGTCCGGGTGTTCTGTTCGGGGGCTCCGAAGCCGTCGGCCACCAGGCGGGTGGCCCAGGTGCGGAGGGCGGCGGAGACGGGTGGGTGGGTGAGGGCGATCGCGGCGGCCAACTCGTCGGCGGACGTGGTGTCGTAGCGGTCCTCGGAGAGGAAGGTGAGGGTCTCGGGGTCCGCGCCGGTGAGGGAGCGGGGGAGGACGCGGACGACGGGGACGGGGATGAGGCCGCGCGGTGGGCGGACGCCGAGGTGGGCGGCGAGGAGGGCGATGAGGTCCGGGAGGGTGGGAGTGTCGGGGTCGAGGACGGTGTGGGCCGAGGCGGGTGCCCGGTCGTGGGCGGGGACGGCGGCGAGGAAGCGGGCCAGGTGGTCGACCGTGACCACCGGGACGAAGGTGCGGCGCGTACCGGGGAGGAGGGGGAGGCGGCCGCGGTGGAGCTGCCGGACGAGGTGGGCGAGCCCGAGGTACTGGCTGGCCTCGCCGGTGGCCGAGTGTCCGATGACGCTGCTCGGGTTGACGGTCGTGAGGGGAACACCGAGCCGGTGGGCCGTCACGCGCACGGCGGCGTCGCCGAGTTGCTTCGACGCTTCGTAGGCGCCGAGGCGGGCGTAGAGGGCGGCGGTCTCGCGGGGCGGGAGTGGGTAGCGGGGGTGCGGGTCGCGGCCGACGCGGTAGCCGGAGAGGTGGACGTGGCGGCGCAGGCCGGGCCGGGTGGCGGACCACTGGAGTGCGTGCAGGGCGCCGTCGACGTTGGCGGGGTGGGCCTCGACGGGGGTGAGGCCGAACTCGTAGCGGGCGGCGAGGTTGTGGACGTCGCGGATCTCGGCGAGGCGGGCGTCGTCCTTGGGGGTGAGGCCGAGGCCGGGTCGGGTGAGGTCGGCGGCGACGGTGGTGAGGGTGGCGTCGGCGGGGTCGGCGGGGTCGGTGGGGTCGGCGGTGCCGGTGGTGCCGTGGGCGCGGAGCCATGAGCGGAGGGCTTTGTCGCGGCTGCTGCCGGCGCCGCCGCGGACGGCGACGGCGACGGGTTCGCCGCGGGAGAGGAGTTCGAGGACCAGCCAGCGCCCGATGAAGCCGGTGGCGCCGAGGACGAGGGTTCTGGGGAGGGGCATGGCGGGGCGGGCTCCGTTTTCTGTAGACCGGTCTGTATATTTTTGGGGCATGCGTAAGGCGCGGTGGCGTGCGAGGGTCGGCTTCAGCCCTTGGCGCCGATGAGGTGCAACACGGCGTGCCGGGCGTGGTCGAGCGGTTCGCGGCTGCGCCGGACCGACGCGAGCAGCACCGCGCCCTCCATCAGGGCGAGCGCCTGCCCGGCGGCGGTCCACGCCTCGGCCGGGCTGAAGCTCCCGGCCTCCAGTCGCTCGGCGATGACCCGCTGCCAGCTCTCGTACACCGTGGAGCAGACGGCGCGCAGCGGCTCGTTGGTGCCCGCGACCTCCAGGGCGACGGTGGCGATCGGACAGCCCTTGGTGTAGCCGGAGCGCTCCAGGCGGTCGGCGAATACCTCGGTCAGCCGGCTGGTCAGCGCAGCGGCGTCGCCGCCCGCCGCGGCGAGAGACCAGAGCAGGACCACGAACAAGCGCCCGGCCAGGACGACGGCCCCCGGG
>NZ_JBFBDY010000873.1:0-2266 GCF_040683475.1 Kitasatospora sp. NPDC093558
GCCTGGAAGGTCGCGACCTCGGCGAAGAAGGACACCGGCCCGGCGACCCGCGAGATCGACGACGTCGTGCTGCTCCTCGGCGTCGAGAGCGTCAAGGCCACCAGGGAGGCGTACGTCGGCCAGGGCCTCGCCGTGGCCAGGAGCTTCGGCGGCAAGTACACCGAGTTCGCGGCCGGCGGGCCCGGTGCCGTCAAGCTGGCGCTGTACAAGCGCCGCGCGCTGGCCAAGGAGGTCGGCGTCCCCGTCGAGGGCACCGGCTCGCACCGGATCGTCCTCGGCAGCACGGGTGCCGCCTCCTTCACGGACGCCGACGGATTCACCTGGGAGGCCACCGCACCGTCCACCGCACCCTCCGCCGCCCCGGCCACCGCGCCGGCTGCTACGGGCCCGAACCAGCCGGCGGGGACGCCCTGACATGCCCCTGTTAGCCTGATCGGCATGATCACGAGGGGGCCGGGGAAGCGCGAACCGAGCGGGTCGGAAACCGGCCCGCAACGAGCGCTGATAGCAGCGAGTTTCGTCAACCGGGTGGGCAACGGCCTCTTCAACACCGCCGCCATCCTCTACTTCACCTTCGTCGTTCATCTGCCCGCCGCACAAGTCGGCGCGGGCCTGACGATCGCGGGCCTCTGCGGCCTGGCGGCCGGCATCCCGGCGGGGAACCTGGCCGACCGGTACGGGCCGCGCGCGATCTGGCTGACGGCGCTCGCCCTCCAGGCCGTCACCATGGCGGCGTTCGTCTTCATCGACAGCTGGCTCGCGTTCACGCTCGTCGCCACGCTCGACCGCCTGGCCGCGACGGCGGGCGGCGCCGCGGGCGGTGCGCTCATCGCCCGGGCCGGCGGTGAACGTCCCGCCGCCTTCCGGGCCAGGCTCCGGACGTTCGTCAACCTCGGCGTCGTCGTGGGCACGCTGGGCGCGGCCGTCGCCATCCAGCTCGACACGCGCCCCGCGTACACCGCGCTGATCCTCGCGAACGCCGCGAGCTTCGCCTGCGCCGGACTGATCGCGTTCCTGGGCGTCCCCAACTACCGGCCCCTGCCGCGGCCCGAGGAGCACCGGCAGTGGTCCGTCCTGGCGGACCGCCCGTACGTGTCGTTCGTCGCGCTCTACAGCGCCATGGGCCTGCAGTACCAGGTCGTCTCGCTCCTCCTGCCGATCTGGCTCAGTGCCCACACCGACGCGCCGCGCTGGACGGTGGCGGCGGTCTATGCGATCAACAGCGGCGTCTGCGTGCTGCTCCAGAGCCGGCTCGGCTCCAAGGTCGAGACCCCGCGGCAGGGCGGTCGCGCCTTCCGACTCGCGGGGCTCCTGTTCCTCGTCAGCTGCCCGCTGATGGCCCTGACCGCCGACGTCCCCGTGTGGGTCGCACCTGCGCTCGCCGGGATCGCCGTGTGCATCCACAGCGTCGGGGAGGTGTGGGAGTCGTCGGGCGGGTACGCGCTCGCCTTCGGCCTCGCGCCCGACCACGCCCAGGGGCAGTACCAGGGCCTCTTCGGCATCGGCTTCAACGCGGGCCAGGCCCTCGCCCCGGTGATCCTGACCGGAGCCGTCCTGGCGCTCGGGCACACGGGGTGGCTGCTGCTGGGCGCGTTCTTCGCGGTCGTGGGCGCGGCAGGGCCGCCCGTGGCCGCCTGGGCGGAGCGGAGCCGACCGGGGGACGACGGTTCGTCGACGGCCGACGGGCCGCTCAGCTCAACTGCTGGGCCAGGCCGAGGATGATGCCGCTCGGCCCGCGGAGGTAGCAGAGCAGGTAACGGTCCTCGAAGCGCGCCACCTCGCCGACGAGTTCGGCGCCGTGCGGGCGGAGGCGGGCGAGGGTGTCCTCGATGTCGTCGACGGCGAACATGACGCGGTGCAGGCCCAGCGTGTTCGCGGGGGCGGGCGCCGGCTCGGAGGTGATCGCCTTGGGGGAGTGGTACTGCGCGAGTTCGAGCCGGCCCGGGGCGCCCGGGATCCGCATCATCGCGATCTCGCACCGCATGTCGTCGAGCCCGACGACGCCCTCCGCCCAGCGCCCTGCGATCGGCGTCCGGCCTTCGAGCTCCATGCCGAGCTCGGTGAAGAACGCGACGGCGGCGTCGAGGTCGTCGACGACGATGCCCACGTTGTCCATCCGCTGAATCGTCATGCCCCGAGCCTAGGGGCCTGTCTTCAAACCCCCGCCTGCCGGGCGACGCCGGGGCACGCGCCTCGCCGCGTTGTCGTCGGTCGCCGATGCTCCGCATGGACTCCCTCCTCCGCCTTGCGATGCACGCACCCCAAC
>NZ_JBFBDY010000874.1:0-2265 GCF_040683475.1 Kitasatospora sp. NPDC093558
CCCCGCCCGGCGCCCTCCGGGGAGGGCCGCGCGTGAAGCACGACCCCGCCGCCCTCGGTGAGCGCGGGGCCGTGGAACAGGTCGAGGGCGGCGCGCAGCAGCGGGATTGCCGGGTCGGCGGTCGGGCCGGCGGGGGCCTGGGCGTTGTCCGGGCCGTACGCGCGGTCCGGGACCTGCGGGTGGTAGGGCCCGAACGAGCCGTGCCGGCCGTCCGGGTGCAGGACTCCGGCGCGTTCGCAGAGGCCGGCGAAGCGCACCAGGTCGACCCGGTCGGGCTCGCCGGTGAGCACGTAGCCGGCGTCGCGGGTGCCGAGCGCGAGGTGTTCGCCGCCGCCGTCCGCCGTGCGTTCCTCCCCCAACGCCTGTCGCAGCGCGGCGACATGGCCCTGGAGGGCGGCGCGGGCGGTGGGCGGCGCCGCGCCGTCCCAGACCAGTTCGATCAGTTCCTCGGTGGCCACGACCCGATTGAGCCGGACGGCGAGCGCGCTGAGCAGGGCGCGCCGCTTGGGCGCCGAAGGCGTGACGAGCGTCCCGTCGTCACGCCGGACGGCGACCGGTCCGAGCAGGTCGATGCGCATGCGGCCCCTCGTCTGGCTGATCGGCTCGTTCGCCGGCGGGTGGATCCTGTGCGGGTCGAGCGTGTGCGGGTGGATCCTGTGCGGGTCGAGCGTGTGCGGGCGAGTCGGCCGCACGTGATTCGCCCACAGATGATTCGCCTTCAGGTGATTCGCCTGCGGGTGGATCGGATCGTCCGAGGATAGGCCCGACCGGCCGGGCTCCGCACCGATGCGGGCTCCGGCGAATCATGCCATCATGATCGCTTCTCGCCCGGTTCCGCTCGAATCCGTGCGCCCCCGTACGGTCCTGTCCGGTCCCGTCTCCGATCCCGCTCGATCGCTCCTCGGGGCGGACCGGGTCACGTTGACTACACTGCTCCACCCCGGGACCGACCGGCCCGGGAGTCGTGGGGGCGAGGTGGGGCGGCGCGTGGGAATTCGACTCCTCGGTCCGGTGGAGCTGGGGACCGGGGGCGGCGGGTTCGCCGCGCTCCAGGGCGCCCAGCGGCGGGCCGTGCTCGCGCTGCTCGCGCTGCACCTCGGACGGGTCGTCGGGGTGGACGACTTCTGCGAACTCCTGTGGGACGACTGGCCGCCGGCCAGCGCGCGGGCGGCGCTCCAGGGGCACGTGGCCGCACTGCGCAAGCTGCTCGCCGCCGGACCCTTCGTCCTGCACACCCGCGCGCCCGGATACCTGCTGACCGGCCCGGCCGAGCTCGTGGACGCGCTGCGCTTCGACGACCTGGCGACCCGCGCCACCGCCCTGGCCGAGGCGGCCGACCGCGTGGCGGGCGAGGCCGGCACCGCCGCGCTCGCCGTGGCCACCGCCCACCTGGAGCGGGCGCTGCGGCTGTGGCGGGGCCCGGCGCTCGCCGACCTGCCGGACACGGCACTGCGCGGCACCATCGCCCGCCGGCTGGAACAGGCGCAGACCGCGGCCCTCGTCTCCTGGGCGGCGCTGCGGCTGCGGCAGGGCACCGGCGCCGCGGCCGTACCGGCCCTGGAGCAGAACGTGCGGACCAACGGGCTGCGCGAGGAGGTGGCGGCGCTCCTGGTGCGCTGCCTCCACCAGGCCGGACGGCCCGCCGACGCGCTGCGGGCCTACCACGAGGCGCGGACCCGGCTCGACGGCGAACTCGGCATCCGGCCCGGCCCGGCGCTCCAGGCGGCACTCACGGAGGTACTCGCCAACGACTCCGCCGCAACCCGGCCGCAGGTGGACGAGCCGACGTCCTCTCCTGCGACCACGGCTTCCTCCACGACCACTGAACTCGGCACCCCCGTGCCCCGGCGCCTCCCCCGCCGCCCCCTCGACTTCGTCGCCCGCGAGCCCGAACTGCGCCGGCTGGACGGCGAATGCGGCCCCGACCGCACCGGCGACGGCCTCGCCCTCGTCGTCGGCCCGGCCGGCGCAGGCAAGAGCGCACTGGCCGTCGCCTGGGCGCACACCGCCGCCGGCGGCTACCCGGACGGCCAGCTGTACGCCGACCTGCGCGGCCTCGACCCCGCCGGCCCGGCCGACCCCGCCGAGACCCTCGGCGCGTTCCTGCGCGCGCTCGGCGTCGACGAACCGGCCGTCCCAGCCGACCGGGCCGGGCGCGCCGCGCTCTACCGCACCCTCACCCGGGACCGGCGCCTGCTCGTCGTCCTCGACGACGCGGCCGACGCCGACCAGGTCGCCGACCTGCTCCCGCACGGCCCCGGCTTC
>NZ_JBFBDY010000875.1:0-2258 GCF_040683475.1 Kitasatospora sp. NPDC093558
ACCTGACCCCGGCCGGACCTGACAACCGCCGGCCGGCCCGCCGCGGCGAGGCGCGCGGTCAACCCGCCTGCGGAGAGGGACAGGTGAGGTCGTGCTCGGGGGCCTGGTCGTCCAGCAGGTAGCGCTCGACGACGCCGGTCACGCAGGTGTTCGCGGTGGGGTACTGGCCGTGGTCGCCGTTGCCGGTGACCGTGACCAGCCGGGAGCCGCGCAGTGCGCGGTGGGCGCCGAGAGCGGCCTCGTAGTACGTCGCCGGGTCGTGCACCGAGTTGAGCATGACGGTCGGCGGCAGGTGGGCGCCGGTCACCTTCACGCGCGGGGTGTGGGTCTTGGGCCAGGACGCGCAGACGGCGCTGTAGGCCAGCGTCCGGGCGCCGACGAGCGGGTAGCGGGCGGTGTTCTCGGCGCCGCGCTCGACCCAGGTGTCCAGGTCCGTCGTCCACGGGGTGTCGGAGCACGTCACCGAGAAGTACTCGGCGAGGAAGTCCGGGCTGAGGTAGTGGCCGAACACCTTCCCGGCCAGGTCCTTGGCGGTGGCGTCGGCGCCCTGCCAGTCGTCGACGGCGGCCAGTGCCCCGGCGAGGTACGGGAAGTTCGCCTCCTCGTACATCGCTCCGATCGCGCCGTTGTCGAGCTGGTTCGGGCCGATCGTCACCGCGCCCGCGACGATCGGGCCGTCGTGCAGCGCCGCCCGCCGCTTCTCCCAGCGGTCCTTCACCTCCTGCGGCGTCGCGCCGAAGTGGTAGGTGCTGTCGCGGGCCGCGAGCCACGGCACGAAGTCCTCGTCGAAGCGCCGCTGGAAGCTCATCGGCTGGCCGAGCTCGAACGTCTCCCACGTGCCCTCGAAGCCGATGTTGCTGTCCAGCAGCATCCGCTCGACCCGGTGCGGGAAGAGCGTCCCGTAGTAGGCGCCGATCATCGAGGCGTAGGACGGGCCGTAGTAGCTGATCCTCTGCTCGCCCAGCAGCGAGCGGAACAGGTCGAGGTCGTGGGCGGTCTCCTCGGTGGTCAGGTAGGGGAGCAGGTCGCCGCTGTGGTCCTCGCAACCGGCCACGAGCGTCTCGGCGTTGGCGATGACGCGGTCGATCGCCTCGGGGGACTGGTCGCGGTAGTCGCCCGCCATGAACTCCTGGAACTGCTCCGGGCTCTGGCACTGCGCCCGCGTGCTGCGCCCGACCCCGCGCTGGTCGAAGCTCACGATGTCGTACGCCGCGCCGACCTTGGGCGCGTTGGCGGCCAGCCCGGCCGGGCGCAGCAGGCCCGAGGCGCCGGGGCCGCCGGCGGCCATGAGCAGGGTGCCCTTGCGGTGGGCCGGGTCGCCGGCGTGGTGGCGCGAGACGGCGATGGACAGGTCGGCCCCGGCGTCCGGGTGGTGCCAGTCGCGCGGGACGGCCATGGTGGCGCACTCCAGGGTGGGTTGCCCGTCGCACGGCTTCCAGTCGAGCTGCTGCTGGGCGTAGCGGGTCGGGACGGTCACGGCGTCACCCGGGTCGCGGGCGTCGTTGGGGGCGGCGCCGGCGGTGGCGGGCAGCGCGAGCCCGGCGATCACGGCCGCGGCCACCGCGACGGCGGCGCGGCGGGTGCGGGAGGCGGAGGGCTTCGCGGTGGCGGTGCTGGTGGCTGTCTTCACGTGGGCTGTCTTCACGTGGAAAATCCTGTCGGACCGGGGCCTGACGGGCGATCACGTGCGCATCCGTTTTGGGGGTGGTGCTGGCTATACCTCCCGTACGGGGGCCGGCACCCGGTCCGTCTGTGGGGGGATGGCGGACCGGGGCTCGGCTCCCCGTCGGTACGGCGTCAGTACGCCCTCGGTACGCCCTCAGTACGCAGCGGTGAAGCGGGTGCGGCGGTGGGCGGGGGTCTCGGCCTCGTCGAGCAGGGCGACGGCGAGGTCCTCCATCGAGATGGTGGAGTTGCCGTCGGCGTCGACGAGCAGTTCGTCGCGCCCGAGGCGGAACCGGCCGGTGCGGGTGCCGGGTTCGAGCAGGGCGGCCGGGCTCAGGTGGGTCCAGTCGACCTGCTCGTCGGCGCGGTAGAGGGCGAGCTGCTCGCTGCAGGCGAGGGAGATGGGGCGGATCGCGTCCGGGAAGTCCGGGGTGTCGACGAGGGCGGTGCCGCCGGTCCCGGGGACGGTGAGGCTGCCCGCGCCGCCGACGGCGAGCAGGCGCACGCCCGTCCCGGCGAGGCCGGCCAGCAGGCCCTTGGTGGCCGCGGCGAGTTCGCCCACGCTGCCGGGCGCCGGGCGGGTGGAGGTGATG
>NZ_JBFBDY010000876.1:0-2256 GCF_040683475.1 Kitasatospora sp. NPDC093558
GCCCTCGGTGACGCCCTTCTCCATGCCGCTCGCGAGGATCGCGTCGCGGGCGGTGAAGCTGTCGACCACCGACAGGATCGTGACGCGGGTACGGCCTTCGCCGACCGGCTCGAACACGGCGGTGTCGAGCGAGACGCCGTCCGGCACGCCCGTGTACGTGAAGGTCTGGACGAGCCGGGTGGCCGGCCGGACCTCGTGGAACGAGCCGTAGAACGCGGCGATCTCCTGGCCGTCCTGGTGCATGGAGTAGCGGTAGCTGCCGCCGGTGCGGCCGTCCCAGAAGTCGATCTTCGTCTCGTGGTTCTTCGGGCCGAGCCACCGGGCGACCAGCTCGGGCTCGATCCAGGCCCGGAACACGCGCGCCGGCGGGGCGTCGAACTCGCGGACGATCCGGATGGTGGGCAGCGTCGGGTCCGCCTCGACGCGGGTCTCGCGGCCGGTGGTGGAGGTCATGGCTTCTCTCCTTCGTGTCCTACGTCTGCTACGTCAGCTTCGTCTGCTTCGGTGTCCGTGCTCTGCGGGAGGCCGTGGGCGACGGGTATGACGTCCACGGGCCCGTCGCCCGCCGGCTCGTCGTCCATGTCCGCCATATCCGCCATATCCGCGAGGACGGCGTCCAGGCGGCGGAAGCGCTCCTCCGCCTGCCGGCGGTAGCGCTCGATCCAGCTCGTCAACAAGTCGAACACCTGCGGTTCGAGGTGGCACGGCCGCCGCTGCGCGTCCCGGCTGCGGCTGACGAGTCCGGCCTCCTCCAGCACCTTGAGGTGCTTGGAGACGGCCTGCATCGACATCGCGTACGACTCCGCCAGCTCGCCGACGGTCGCGTCGCGGACCGAGAGGCGGGCGACGATGTCGCGCCGGGTCGGATCGGCCAGGGCGACGAACGCCCGGGACAACTGGTCGACGGCCACCGGATAACCCCTGCTCTTTCTCAACCGATTGGTTGAGGACAACGCTACGCCGCTCCGCCGTCTTCTTCAACCGATCGGTTGAGAAAGTCGCCGAGGGCTCGATTGAGGGCTCGATCGCAACTTCCGCAGCCCGGCCTGCCACTACAGATACCGCTCGTTCGGTTTTAAGTGCGATCGCCGGAGGGGTGGCCCGGGCTGGGTAGCCGATGGCCGGTCGTCTCGAATTCGCCCAAGGGAAGGGGCGGATGGGGGAGGAGGAGTGGCTGGGGCGATTCCCGGACAGCGTCTTGTCGGCCTCGGGCTACTCGTCGCTAAGATACGGCGTGGTTGGTTTTGTTTTTGCGAGAACGTCAGGACGGGGTGGTTCCGGTGGTACGGCAGGAGCGGGCGCTCCGGACGCGTCGGCTGATCCTGGAGGCCGCGGCTTCTGTCTTCGACGAGTTCGGCTACGAGGGCGCGACCATCGGTGAGGTGGTCTCCCGGGCCGGCGTGACGCGCGGCGCGGTCTACTTCCATTTCGCGTCCAAGCGTGATCTCGCGCAGGGTGTCGTCGAGGAGCAGTTCGGCCGGCACGGGGTGCCCGAACGCGCCTGCAAACTCCAGGAGTTCGTGGACACCGGGATGGTGGTCGCCCATCTGCTCCCGCGCGACCCGCTGTTGAGCGCCGGTGCCAGGCTCGCCCTCGGCCAGGACGTGTTCGACGAGTTCGGCGGCGGCGCGATCCTCGGCTGGATCTCCCGGTTCGAGGCGCTCCTGGTCGCGGCCGGCGAGCGGGGCGAACTGCTGCCGCACGTCGTCCCGGCGGACGCCGCGTGGCTGCTGACGGCGGCGTGGACGGGCGTGCAGATCCAGTCCCAGAAGCTCAGCGGCCGGGCCGACTTGGAGCGCCGGGTGGCCGGGCTGTTCCAGCACGTGATGCCGAGCATCGCGGTGCCGGGCGTGCTCGGCGCGCTCCGGATGGGGCCGGACCGCGGCGCCCAGGTGGTGGCCGAGGTGGCGGCGGCCCGCGCGGCGGCCGAGGCCGACGGGGACGGTGACGGCGGTGCCGAGGCCGAGGCGTACGCGGTCGGCAGCGGGGCCGCGGTGTCCTGAGGCGGCGCCCCCCGGGCGGGAGCGCGCGGATCGACGGCGGCGCGGGCGATTAATCGGTGGCGGTTCGTGCGGAGACGGACGATCATGCGACGCATGACCGACGAACCAGCGCGTTGGACGAGGGCGACCGTCTACTCCGACATGTGGGCCGATCCGGCCGACGACCCGCGGAGCCTCGAAGGCCCCGGTCCGGACGGCGAACTCGGCACGCTCCGGGACTGCTTGGTGAACTACCGGCTGACCCTGCGCCTCA
>NZ_JBFBDY010000877.1:0-2252 GCF_040683475.1 Kitasatospora sp. NPDC093558
CTTCGAGCACCTGCCCACCGCGCCCGGCGCCGGGCCCGGCCTGCCCGAGGCGGTGTTCCTCCAGGCCGACGACCTGGTCGTGTTCGACCACGCCACCCGCCGGCTGCTGATCACCACGCTCCACCACCCGGCCACCGAGACGTACCGGGACGCCGTCGCCCGCCTCACCGCCACCCGCGACCGGCTCTTCACCGGCCCCGCGCCCCGCCCCGGCGGCGCCGGCCCGCGGCCGCTCGCCCCCGCCCGGACCGCCGACCAGCAGGACCGCTCCGCCTGGCGCGCCCACACCAGCGAGGAGCGCTTCCTCGACATGGTCGGCGCCGCGCGCGAGCACATCCTGGCCGGGGACATCTTCCAGGTCGTCCTCTCCCAGCGGTTCAGCAAGCCGCTCGCCGCCGAACCCCTCGACGTCTACCGCCACCTGCGCGCCGTCAACCCGTCGCCGTACATGTTCCACCTCGCCCTCGGCGGCGGCCGGCACGTCATCGGCGCCTCACCGGAACTCCTGGTCAAGGTCGAGGACGGCCGCGCGCAGACCCGCCCGCTCGCGGGCACCCGCTGGCGCGGCACCGACGCCGCGGCCGACGCGGCCCTGGCCGCCGAACTGCTGGCGGACGAGAAGGAACGCGCCGAGCACATCATGCTCGTCGACCTCGGCCGCAACGACATCGGCCGGATCGCCGCCCCCGGCACCGTCACCGTCGACCGGCTGATGGAGGTCGAGCGCTACTCGCACGTCATGCACCTCTCGTCCACCGTCAGCGGCGAACTCGCCGACGGCCGCACCGCGTTGGACGCGCTGCGGGCCACCTTCCCGGCGGGCACCGTCTCCGGCGCGCCCAAGATCCGGGCCATGGAGATCATCGCCGGACTGGAGGAGGAACGGCGCGGCGTCTACGGCGGCGCCCTCGGCTTCATCGGCACCGGCGGCAACCTGGACACGGCCATCGCGCTGCGCACCCTCGTCATCGCCGACGGGAAGGCCTGGGTCCAGGCGGGCGCCGGCGTGGTCGCCGACTCCGACCCGGCGGCCGAGTACCGGGAGACCCTCAACAAGGCACAGGCGCTGTTCGCCGCGGTGGAACGGGCCGAGGCCTCCGCCCGCGAGTGGGGCGGGCACATCGCCGAACGGGACGCGTTCGCTGTCGAGCAGGCCGCCGTCCAGCGGGACGCCCGGACGGACGCCTCCGGCGAGCCGAGCGAGGTGGGCGCATGAGCCGGGACCGACGTCCGCTGCGCGTCGCCGTCGTCGACAACTATGACTCCTTCACCTACAACCTGGTCCAGTACCTGGCGCAGGCCGGCGCCGAACCCGTCGTCCACCGCAACGACGCCGTCACCACCGCCGAACTCGCCGCCCACGACGCCGTCCTGATCTCGCCCGGCCCCGGCGATCCCGGGCAGGCCGGCGTCAGCCTCGCCGCCGTCCGCGAGCTCAGCGGACGCCTCCCGCTGCTCGGCGTCTGCCTCGGCCACCAGGCCATCGCGCAGGCCTTCGGCGCGGACGTCGTCCGGGTCGGCCCGGTGCACGGCAAGACCGAACAGGTACGGCACGACGGCACCGGCGTGCTCGCCGGCCTGCCCGACCCGTTCACCGCCACCCGCTACCACTCGCTCGCCGTCGCCCCCGACACCCTGCCCGACGCCCTCCTCGCCAACGCCTGGGCCCAGGACGGCACGGTGATGGGCCTGCGTCACCGCACCCATCCGACGTACGGGGTGCAGTTCCACCCGGAGTCCGTTCTCACCGAGGCCGGCCTGCGCATCGTCGCCAACTTCGTGGAGTCCGCTCGCCGGCTCCACCCGCTGCAGCCAGAGGAGGTCCGGTGAAGGCCGCGCTGCGCACCCTCGCCCGGGGCGGCCGGCTGACCCGCGAGCAGACCGGCCGCGCCATGGCCGCCGTGCTCGCCGGGGAGGCCACCGCCAGTCAGATCGCCGGGTTCGCCATGGCGCTGTCCGCCCGCGGCGCCGACATCGAGGAGATCGTCGGACTGGTCGCCACCGCCCGCGGCTTCGGCGCCCGCCTGGCCGGCGACGGCCGGGTCCTGGACACCTGCGGCACCGGTGGCGACGGCCACGACACCTTCAACATCTCCACCACCGCGGCCGTCGTCGCGGCGGCCTGCGGGGTCCCGGTCGCCAAGCACGGCAACCGCAGCGCCTCCTCCGCCTGCGGCAGCGCCGACGTCCTGGAGGAGCTCGGCGTCCGCATCGACCTCGGCCCGGCGCAGGCCGCGGCCTGCCTGGCCGAG
>NZ_JBFBDY010000878.1:0-2251 GCF_040683475.1 Kitasatospora sp. NPDC093558
CTGGCCGCGGAGCTCGCGGAGCACCGGCCGTTCGAGGCGATCGCCGCGCTGGTCGAGTCGTTCGGCGGCTGAGCGCAGGGCCCGGCCGCCGACGGTCGCCGCCGTCGATTGAAACTGGCGGCGGCGGCGGGGGCCCGTCCCCGAACCCCCGTCAGCCGGTGGCGGCCGTCCGGCTCACTGGTCGTCGCCGTCGGCGTCCGGTCCGGCCACGGGCGCCCCGGCCTTGCCGATGCCGAGCTTGGCCTCGGCGGTGGTCCAGTCGGTGGCGATGGCCTGCTGGACGGCGGCGAGGGTGGCCTGGCCCTTGCACAGCGCGGTGTGCAGGTGCGTCTCGACGGTGTCCTTGGGGTTGTTCGGCCCCTTGCCCGGGACGTGGTCGGGGGACGGCGGCTGGACCCACAGGTTGCGCGGGTCGTTCGGGTCGCCGCCGAGCTGCAGGCTGATCAGGTGGTCGTACTCGGAGTCGCCCATCGGGCCGCTGTAGCCGTAGGACTTGGCGTTCTCGGCCTTCTCCTTGCCGGTGATGCTCGCCGGCGGGCGGATCCCCGAGGTGTAGCCGCCCGGCTTGCACACGGTGTCGTTGAGGTTGGCCTGGGTGACCGCCGGGCTGGTGGCGCCCGGGGTGCAGTTCGGGTCGGGCAGCGGCTGCTTGTCGGCGGTGTACCGGTACTTGCAGCTGCCCGCGGCGGGCTGGGCCTGCACGTCGTACGAGGACTTGGGGCCGGCGCCGACCGGGATCGAGTGGGCCTCGGCCGCGTCGCCGGCCGCCGGGGCCGAGCCCTTCGCGGCCGCGGTGGTGGGGGCGGGCTTGGCGGTGTGTCCCTTGTCGGACGAGCAGCCTGCGGCCGCGGCGAGCAGGACGGCCGCGGCTATGGCCAGGGCACCGCGAGCGGGAGCCGGCACGAGTTCCTCCAGATGGGTGTGCGTGAGCTGCGGGCCGGCGGGCCGCCGGATACCGCGCCAGCGGACACTACCGTGTCAAAGGGGCCAAAGGGGTGACGCCACGTCGGGCGCGGGAGGCCGCGGCCCGGCGCGCGGAATCGTTCCGCCGGGCCCGACGCCCCGCGTGCCGTCCCGTCCGCCGTCCCGGCCGCTCGCAAGGGGCCTGACGTCGGGCGGAGTAACCGAGCAGGGCGGGGGCCGCCGAGCGTGCGTAGCTTCGTCATCGAACGGCCACGTTCGTCCCCTCAGTCCCCCTCAGTCCCCCTCCGACCCCCGACCGGAGTCACCCATGCGGATCCCCGCCCTCCTCGCGGCAGCCGCCCTGCTGCCGCTCTCCCTGACCGCCGCCCAGGCCGCCCAGGCCGCCGCCGGCCCGACCCACCGCTCGACGTACGCCAAGGACCTGAGCGTCCAGGTGAGCCCGCCGTCCTTCCCGACCGCGCCCGGCGCCGTCGGGACGATCCTGGTGACGGTCTGCAACAACGGCTCCGAGACGCCGGCGGCCGGCGCGACCCTGGTGGTCAACGGCCCCGGCGATCCGTCGATGCGCCTGACCACCGACCACGCGGGCCCCGTGGACAGCGGCTGGAACTGGATCCGCTTCACCGTCGCCAAGGGGCTGGCACCGGCCACCTGCGAGACGGAGAAGCTCTACGGCCAGACCATCAGCACCACCCCAGGCCCGAAGACCTACCCCGGCGGCACGGCCGTCGTGACCTGGGACGCCGATCAGAACCCGAACGACAACTCGACCACCTGGTCCTGGGACACCTCCGCGCCCGTCACCAACGCGGTGCTGGAGATGTGGCGGCCCCCGAAGCCCGCCGCGCCCGGCAACCCGGCCGACTTCGAGGTGCTGGAGCGCAACCTCGGCCCGTCCACCGACTACCCGTGGCGCGGCCGGCTGATCGCCCAGCTCCCGCCCGGCTCCAAGTGGCTGGACAGCGCGCCGAGTTACAACAAGTGCGCGATCTCGGCCGACGGCACCACGGCGACCTGCGACGACAGCGTCAACAACACCTGGGCCCAGTACAACCGCGGCTTCGCGCTCCAGGTCGACCCGGCCGCGAGCCCGGGCACGAGCATCGCCGCGACGCTCACCTACGAGGCCCCGGCCAACCCGGACCCGCACACCTTCGTGCTGACGGTGCTCATCCCGGTGTGCTGATGCCGGTGTGCTGATCCGGCCATCACCGGTCCCACCGGCCACCGTTCCGCTTCTGTCGGCCACGTGAAGAGCCCGTGTTCGGACAGAGTGCCCCAAGGCCCTCCACCGTCGCCGCGGTCGTGCCATAACCTGGCGCCGACC
>NZ_JBFBDY010000879.1:0-2245 GCF_040683475.1 Kitasatospora sp. NPDC093558
GTCCGGCTCCGCTGCCCGGAGCCGGAAGGAGCTTGGTGCCGGCCCCGCGCGAACCGCGGGTGCCGGGCCGTGTCCGCCGCGGTGCTCAGGCGCCGCAGTCCCGGCAGATCGGGTTGCCGTTCTTCTCGCTGTAGAGCTGACTGCGGTGGTGCACGAGGAAGCAGCTCATGCAGGTGAACTCGTCGGCCTGCTTCGGCAGGACGCGAACGGCGAGCTCCTCGTTCGAGAGGTCGGCGCCGGGGAGCTCCATGCCCTCGGCCGCATCGAACTCGTCGACGTCGACCGAGCTGCCGCCCTTGTCGTTCCGCCGAGCCTTGAGCTCCTCGATGCTGTCCTCGTTGACGTCGTCGTCGGTCTTGCGTGGGGTGTCGTAGTCCGTTGCCATTTTTCGCTCTCCCCCTCCGGGTTGTGCGGTGTGTGCGGTATCTCCAGCGCACGTAACGCATGGGGGGTCGGTCTTGTGCCCGACCCGAGGCGGAGATTTTGCCTTACTTCAAGCCCTGTTACTCAATCGACACTCAGCCCGGGGTCCGTTGGGGTGATCCACGCGGGCGCGGGAGGCCTCACGCTGGGCCATCTCCGGGCCCCTCGGGAGCCCTTCGGACGGCGACTCAGAGTGAGCGCGGGCCGTGCGGGTACCCGCAGAATCCCTTGCCCAGCAGCGGTGCCCGTCAACCGTGTGCACGCGCTCGGGCCGGAAATCCGGTCACGGACGGCGATCGGGGCGTCGGAAGTCATGATCACTCTCCGAGTTCGGAACGCGCCATGGAGCGACACGGTGTGAGCTTGGTCACGTTCAGAATCTTCCGGGGCAAATCACGGAAAATCCACCCACTCCGAACCCCCCGACGGCCCTCGGGAGCGCCCCCGCGACCGTGCGCCGCCCCGGAGGACGGCGCACCGGCGGACGTTGCCCTGCGGGGCGCGCTGGGGGCCTGTCTTCAAGCCCCTGCCTGCCGTGCGGCGTCGGGGGGACGACGGGGGCTTGAAGACAGGCCCTAGGACGCCTGGCGCGCGGCCCGGCGAGCCAGCAGTGCGGCCTGCCGCTCCTCGAACTTGCGGGCCTGTCCGTCCAGGCCGTCGAGGAAGAGCCCGAGCTCGTCCTGGGCCATCAGGCCCTCCGCGCCGAGGCCGTCGAGCTCCATCACCCGCAGGTGCCGCAGCACCGGCTGCAGCACGTCGTCGTGGTGGATGCGCAGGTTGTAGACCCCGCCGATGGCGATCTGCGCGGCGGCGCGCTCGAAGCCGGGGATGCCGTGTCCCGGCATCCGGAAGTCGGTCACGACGTCGGCGATGGCCCGCATGGCCTGGTCCGGGGCGATCTCCAGGGCGGCCTTGAGCAGGTTCCGGTAGAAGACCATGTGCAGGTTCTCGTCGTTGGCGATCTTCGCCAGCAGCTGGTCGCACAGCGGGTCGCCCGCGTACTTGCCGGTGTTGCGGTGCGAGATGCGGGTGGCGAGCTCCTGGAAGGCCACGTACGCGACCGAGTGCAGCATGCTGTGCGCGTTGTCGGACTCGAAGCCCTCGGACATGTGGGACATCCGGGCCCGCTCCAGCTCCACCGGGTCGACGGCCCGGGTGGCGAGCAGGAAGTCGCGGATGGCTATCCCGTGCCGGCCCTCCTCGGCGGTCCAGCGGTGCACCCAGGTGCCCCAGGCGCCCTCGCGGCCGAACATCGTCGCGATCTCGTGGTGGTAGCTCGGGAGGTTGTCCTCGGTGAGCAGGTTGACCACGAGGGAGACCCGGCCGAGCGCCGTCACCTGGGACTGCTCCAGCGACCAGGCCTCGCCGCCGAGCACGCCGTCGAAGTCGCGGCCCTGGCTCCACGGCACGAACTCGTGCGGCATCCACTCCTTGGCCACCGCGAGGTGGCGGTTGAGCTCCTTCTCGACGACCTCTTCGAGGGCCAGGATCAGCCGCGTGTCGGTCCAGGCGCTCGATCCGAGCGAGGTGCTGCGCTGCACAGGGGCGATGGTCACGGGGCTTGCTCCCGGGGGGACGGCACGCGCGGGACGGGCGCGCTGGGCGGGCACGTCGGGGGACGCGCGGAGGGACGCACTTACGGTTGCGTAGGTTACGACACCGTAAGTTGCCCGGGCCGGAAAAGACAAGCCGCCCCCGCCTGGCCTTATGTCGTCTTGACGGGCCTGGCGGGGGCGGCTGGGAACGGTCGCTTACGGAGGGCGGCGGACACGGACGGCGGTACGGGCGCCGGCGGGGGCGGCCCGGCGGGCCCCGCAGCGGC
>NZ_JBFBDY010000880.1:0-2241 GCF_040683475.1 Kitasatospora sp. NPDC093558
GGGTTGACCGCGTCGTCCGCGCCACCGGCGATCACCACGTCGGCGTAGCCGTGGCGGATCATGCGCAGCGCCTCCCCGATGGAGGTGGCGCCGGTGGCGCAAGCGGTCACGGCGGTGGTGGACGGCCCGTGGGCGCCGAAGCGCACCGCGATCTCCCCGGCCGCGCTGTCCAGTGAGCCGCCGGTGGCCAGGTAGGGGTTGATGCGCCGGCGGCCCTTGCGGTGGAGGTCCAGGATGGAGGACTGCATCAGCAGGCCGGGCCCGTACCCGGTGCCCACCGACACGGCGGTGCGTTCGGGGTGTTCGCCCGCGTCCGCCAGCCCGGCCTGGGCCATCGCCTCCTGGGCGGCGGCGAGGGCGAACTGGGCGTAGCGGTCGAGGCGCCGGGCCACTCGGTTGGGCATGTGGGCGAGCGGGTCGAAGCCGGTCACCTCGCCGGCGAAGCGGGTCGGCAGCAGCGCGGTGTCCAGGCCGGTGATGGCCTTCACCCCGGTGGTGCCGGTCGTCGCGGCGGCCCAGAACGCCGGGACGCTGTGCCCGATCGGCGAGATCAGCCCGCATCCGGTGATGACCACCCGGCGGGGCGCGGGGTGCCTCCCGGTGTCCGCCATGCCGTACTCCTCCCCACGGAGATCCGCCGGCAGCGGTGTTCCGCTGCCGGAACGAGAGCTTGCCCGATCTCGACTCGATAGTCAAGAAACATGACTCATGCGATGTGGGCAGTGACTTCAGGCCTGACCGTCGAACGATTGACCGTCCGCCAGAATGCCTGTTAATACTGGAGATCCGCATAGTCATGAAAATGACTCAACAGTCATGGGGGTTGAGATGAGTCGCTGGAGCACCTTGCTGCTCGACGACGCTTCCCTCGGCGAGATGCCGCACCTGCCACTGCGCGACGTGCTGCGCCACGCCGACCTGGTCACCGCTCAGCAGCCCCAGCCCCGCGCCCTCTACGAGCGCTGGGAGAAGCAGCAGTGGTCCGCCCTGGCCATCGAACTCGGCCCCGACCGCGAGGACTTCCACAAGCGCCTGCCCAAGGCGCTGCGCACCGTCCTCGAAGAGTCCATCGCCACGTTCATCATCGGCGAGTACACCGGACTCGACCTGCTGGCCCCGATCCTCACCGGCGCCCCCGAGGAGATCGACCACCTCTACCTCGGCACCCAGATCGCCGACGAGACCCGCCACACCCAGCTCATGCTGCGCCTGGGCGAGGAGATCCTCGGCTACGACCCGGACCCGGCCCGGATGCTCGTCCAGGCCTGGAACACCGTCACACCCCCGCACCGGGACCTCAGCCGCCTGGAGACCGAGGTCATCCGCGAACTGCTCGACCACCCCGGCGACTACCGCCGCTGGATCCGGGCAGTGGCCCTGTTCCACCTCATCACCGAAGGCGTCCTCGCCCTCGTCGGGCAGCGCGCCATCGTCCGCGCGCTCCAGTCCACGCCCCTGTTGCAAGGCGTCAAGGCCGGCTTCACCGCCATGTGCCGCGACGAGTCCCGCCACGTCAGCTACGGCCTCCACGCCCTGCGCCAGGGCGTCAGGGAAGGCTACGGCGACGACATCCGCGACATCATCGAACAGGCCGGCCCGATCGCCCTGCGCATCGGTGAGGGCGGCCACGGCGAAGGCACCTCCCACGGGCCCACCCTGCGCGACCTCGGCACCGACAGCCTGCGCCGCCAGCTGCGCCTGATCGGCATCGAGGACGCCTTCGCCGACCACGTCATCGGGCTCACACCCGCGACGGCGTCCCCCACGCCCTGAAGACCTGAAGCCCTGAAGTCCGTCCGGACCCAACCGCACGAGAAAGAAGGAAGCCACGCATGACCCGCGAAGAGATCGTCACCGCCCTGGCCGAGATCCTCAACGAGGTCGCCGACGTCGACCCGGCCCAGGTCACCGAGGACAAGTCCTTCGTCGACGACCTGGACGTCGACTCCCTCGCCATGGTCGAGGTGATCGTCGCCGCCGAGGAGCGCTTCGACGTCCAGCTCCCCGAGGAGGAGCTCAAGGAACTCCGCCTGGTCTCCGACGTCGCCCTGCGCATCGAGAAGCAGCTCCAGCCCGCCTGATCCCACTCACGTCCGGCCGGCCAGCCCCTCCTGGCCGGCCGGACCCCGTTTCCAGGAGCTTCCATGACCGACGCCGCCGCGGCCCGCCGGGCCATCCGTTCCCTGTTCGACCCACGCGGCTGCCCCGACCCCCACCCGCACTACTCCGCGCTGCGCCGGC
>NZ_JBFBDY010000881.1:0-2235 GCF_040683475.1 Kitasatospora sp. NPDC093558
GCGACGTCGACGAGCGCCTGTGGCCGGTGCTCGGCATCCCGGTCGGCACCGCGTTCCTGTTCCGCAACGCCGCGCTCGACCAGCTGCTCGCCTTCTACCCGGGCCCGGCCGGCGCCACCGAGAGCGAACTCGACGAGGACGCCTGGGACCGCGCCCTCGGCGGGAGCCGGCTGGCCGCCGCCCTCGAACCGGACGTCGAGGCCCTGCTGCTGCGCCGCACCGACGGCCGCGTCGAGTGCTACCTGGTGCCGATCGACGTCTGCTACGAGCTGGTCGGCCGGCTGCGGCGGTGCTGGCACGGCTTCGACGGCGGCGCCGAGGCGCGGGCCGAACTCGACGCGTTCTTCGCCCGGCTGGCCGACCGCGCCCGCCCGCTGCCGGCGGAGGTGACGGCATGAGCGAACGATGGGGGTACCCCCGGCCGGAGGCTGGGGGAGAGCGACTAATTGAAGGGTGCACGTTGCGCGAAGCGCTCGCCGAGCGAAGCGAGGTGGGGGCATGAGCGCGCTCGGCTTCGCCTGCACCGGCGTGCGCTCCGACCCGTACGCGGCCACACCGACGCTGGTGTTCCGGCTGCGGATCACCGTGCCGGCCGACACTCGGGTGCACGCCCTCGTCCTCCAGTGCCAGCTGCGGATCGAACCGGGCCGCCGGTCCTACGCCGAGGCCGAGGGCGGACGGCTGACCGACCTGTTCGGCGAGCGGGAGCGCTGGGCGACCACGCTCAACCCGATCCAGCTCGCCACCGTGCCGCTGCTCGTGCCCGGCTTCACCGGCGAGACCGAGGCCGACCTCGCGGTGCCGTGCAGCTACGACCTGGAGGTGGCCTCCGCCCGCTACTTCCGGGCGCTGGACGGCGGCGAGGTGCCGCTGCTGCTGCTCTTCTCCGGCACCGCGTTCGCCGGTCCCGGCGGGTTCCAGGTCACCCCCGTGCCGTGGGACAAGGAGGCCCGGGTGCGGATGCCGGTCCGGGTCTGGCGCCAGGCGATCGACCAGCACTTCCCCGGCTGCGGCTGGATGCGCCTGCCGGACGACCTGATGGACGGCCTGCTGGCCTACCGCTCCCGGCGGGCCCTGCCTTCGTGGGAGGCGACGGTGCGCGAACTGCTCGAGGAGGCAGTCCAGTGAGCGATTTCCCGGAGGGGATCGAGAGCGCCTTCGCCGCCGCCCGGCAGATCGCCGACGCCGTGCTGCTGGAGGGCTACGTGCTCTACCCGTACCGCGCCTCGGCGGCCAAGAACCGGCTGCGCTGGCAGTTCGGCGTCCTGGTGCCGCCGGAGTACACCGCGCAGGGCGGCGAGCACTCCCACCAGCGGACCGAGTGCGTCATGGAGGCGCGGCAGGACGACCGGCTCGCGGTCGAGCTGCGCTTCCTGCGCGTCCAGCGGCGGACCGTCGAACAGGCCACCCCCACCGGCGGGTTCGAGCCGGTGGAGCGGCTGGAGTTGGCCGACCGGGTGCTCGTCGAGTGGGACGAGGCCGTCGAGGAGCGGATCGAAGTCCTCGTGCCCGTCGAGGAGTTGCTGGGCGAGGGGATGCAGCAGGGGTTCCGGCTGCCGGGCGTCGGCGAGACGGAGCTGCTGCGCGAGCACGGCACCGCCGTCGGACGGCTGGTGCGGCGGCGCGAACAGGTCGACGGCGTCCTGCGGTTGAAGGCCGAGGAGCTGCCGGGCCCCTACCGGGCGCAGCGCCTCACGGCCGTGGTGGAGAACGCCTCCACCTGGATGCCGCGCCGGCGCACGCCGCGCGAGGAGGCGCTGCCGCGCGCCCTGGTCTCCGTACATCTTCTGCTCGGGCTGGAGCACGGCCGGTTCCTGTCGGTCACCGATCCGCCCGAGTGGGCACGCCCGGCCGTCGAGCGGTGCCGCAACGAGCAGACGTGGCCCGTTCTGGCCGGACCGGACGGCGGGTGCAAGGTGGTCCTGTCCTCGCCGATCATCCTGGAGGACCACCCGCGGGTGGCGCCCGAGAGCCTCGGCACGCTGTACGACGCGACGGAGATCGACGAGATCCTGGCGCTGCGGACCGCCGCCCTGACGGACGGGGAGAAGCGGGAGGCCCGGGGCACCGACGCGCGGGCCGGCGCCGTGATCGACCTCGCCGAGTCGATGCCGCCCGAGGTGCTGGAGCGCCTGCACGGCGCGATCCGGGGGCTGCGCGAGATCGCGTCCCCGGGCGACGAACAGCCATGGTGGGACCCGGGCAACGATCCGGCCGTCGACCCCGAACGGGACG
>NZ_JBFBDY010000882.1:0-2229 GCF_040683475.1 Kitasatospora sp. NPDC093558
ACGGGTCTGCTCCGGCGCGGTGGGGCGGGCCGCCCCGCCCAAGGGCACCGGCAGCGCCGCCGGGTGGCCGGGTGCGGAACTGCACCCGGCCGCCGCGAGCAGCACCGCGAGCACCAGCGTTGCTCTGCGGTGGGTCATGGTCTCAGCACCAGTAGTCGGAGGCCACGCTGTGGTAGAACGCCGTGCCGGACAGGTCCCCGATGCCGTAGCCGCGGGGGATGACGACCGAGGAACCGGTGCCGCCGGTGCCCGAGTAGATCGTCACGGAGCACTGGGTGCCGCTGTTGGACACCGAGGCCGCGTTGGCGAACGAGTAGTACTGCAGCAGGTTGTCGTTGTTGTACTGAACCTGGCCGGGCGTCCCGTTGTAGTTGGTCTGGGCGTAGGCGCAGAGCTTCGTCGACGGGCAAGCGTCGGCGTTCGCGGCCCCGGCGGTGCCGACGACACCGAGGGTCCCGAGGGCGAGGGCGAGCGCGCCGGTCATGATCTTGTTGCGCATGGCTGTATTCCGTCCTTCCAGTAGGTGTCTTCCTGAGCACGAGGATCCCGGGCACCGCCGTGCCGGGTATAGGAGAAAAGCGAAGCGGGCTGCTCGGGGGGTGCGAGCGGCAGCACCGCACTGGTGACCGCGCCGTCCAGACGGTCGACGGGGATGGCCGCGCAGCCGCCGCGCAGGCGGCTGCGCACGAAGGCGCGGTGCGTCTGCCCGGCCATCGCCTTGAACTCGCGGGTGAAGTGGGACTGGTCGCAGAAGCCGTGTGCCGCCACCACCGAGGCCGGGTCCGCCCCCGCCTGAAGCAGTTTCAGGGTGCGCTGGATGCGGACGATCCGTGCCGCCTGTTTCGGCAGGATGCCGAGTTGTGCCCGGAAGCGGTTGGCCAGGTGGCGTTCGCTCCAACCCGTCAGCAGGGCCAGCTGACGCACCGGTAGAGTCCCGCCGGTGCGCAGCAGTTCGCGCCAGGCGCCGTGCACTTGACGGTCGACGGCGGCCCCGCCCCAGGCCCGGTTGAGGAGCCAGCGGTCGAGCCGGGCGAAGCGCTCGCGCCAGGTCCACGCGTCTCCCAGCATGGCGACCAGGCGGGCACCGGCCGGTCCGAGGAGGTCCTCGGGCGACACCGCCCCGCCCCCGATGTCGCCCACCGGGGGGCCGAAGACCCGGTAGGCCATCTCGGGTGTGAGCAGCACCTCGATCGCCTGCAGCCGGCCGTCGTGCTCGACCAGGGTGGCGTGGGTGCGCTGGCCGGTCACGAGGGCGGTGTGCGTGGTCCACGTCCCCGGCCCGGTGGCGGTGGCCACGGCCCGGCGGATCGGCGCTTCGAGGTTGATGAGCATGGTGACGCCGGAATCGGCAGTTCCACCCGTCGGCGCGGGTGCGGGAATCGCAGGCGGTACCCCCTGTACGAAAGGACGCCCGGCTGCAGCCGCCGATCCGGCTGCCTCTGCACCACTTCCCCGGTGCGGTCCGAGCTGGTGATTGTTCTCATGTCACTCCTGGATGGCTCGCCCGTGCTCACGCGGCGGGCGGGAGGTTCACACGACCGATCAGACGTGCGGGGGGGGGTGCACGGGAACAGGACGGGCGGGCATGAGGGAGCGTGGGGAGTGACTGGCTGCCCGCCCGGAACCATGATCAACATCTGACGGTGAGGAGATCCAACCACAGCGAGGATCACGCTGTCAGGGAAAGTTCCGTGGGGGTTCATCCAAAAATGTGAACCCGCGCGGCGGGTCCGTGAAGATCCGACGATCAGGGGTTTCCGGCGGATCCGCGGGGAGCAGAGGCAATGGCCTCGGATGGTCGCGGCCCCGGGTGGGCGCAGCCCCGGACGGCAGTGGCCTCAGGTGGTCGCCGCCGCCTCCGCCAGGGCATCCAGCACCGGGCGGATCAGCGGGTGCCCGCCCGCGCCCGCGCGGACGGCGGCGAAGACGCGGCGGGTGGCGAGCTCGCTGTCGACCGGGCGGACGGCGACCTGGCCGAGGTCGACGCCGCGCAGGGCCGAGCGCGGCACCAGGGCCACGCCCGCGCCGGCGGAGGCGAGGGCGACGACGGCCCGGAAGTCGTCGGAGGAATGGACGAGACGGGGCTGGAAGCCGGCGTGTTCGCAGGCCAGCAGGACCACGTCGTGGCAGGGGTTGCCGGGGTACGGCCCGATCCAGGGTTCGGCGGCGAGGTCGGCGACGGCGACCGGGCCGTCGGCGGCGGCCAGCGGGTGGCCGAGCGGCAGGACC
>NZ_JBFBDY010000883.1:0-2229 GCF_040683475.1 Kitasatospora sp. NPDC093558
GAACGCCGCCCCGCAGCGCAGCACGCGGTAGAGCGACTCCTCGTGGCTGTCGGTGAGCCCGGCCAGCTCGGTGACCGTCCGCGGGGTGTCGGCCAGCAGGTCGGCGATCCTCAACTCAGCCACCACGTGCAGGACTTCGCTGATCCGTCGGCCGTTGGTGAGCAGGATCAGCCGGACCGGGGCGGGCAGCGACCGCGCGTCGGGCGGGCCGCCGGTGACGGTGTCAACGCTCATGGGGATCCTCTTCGATCGATCGTGCGTCAGTTGGCGTGCAGGAGGATGCCGGTGTTCAGGACGAGGACCGCGAGCGCGGCCAGCACCATCGCGGTGCGGACCCGGTTCCAGGTGCTCCAGCGGACCCTCGGGTCCAGCTCCGTCCAGTTCTCCGGCAGGGCCTGCGGGTCCACGGTGGCGATCCACCGGTTGATCGGGACGTTCTTGGTGAGGGAGACCACCATCGCGCCCACCAGGAGCAGCGCGCAGAGCCCGAAGAGCGCCGTGCCGAGCGCGGAGCCGGCCACGAGGGCGAGTGCGACGTCGCAGATCAGCGCGGCCACCATGCAGGCCGGCATGAACGGGTCGAACCTGGTCACCATTAACTGGTGGGTGACGACGTACCGCTCGGTCGGCAGCGACAGCAGCAGCGGGGCGCCGCCGAGCACGGCGATCATCAGCCCGCCCGCGGCGAGCCCGTTGCCCAGCAGGGCGACCGGGAGCAGGATGCGCAGGGCTTCCATGTCAGCCGCGCTGCCAGGTGTAGAACGGCTGCGCCATCGCGTCCTTGGGCTCGGCCCACGCCGGGTCGTACGGCCGCATGTACTCCGCCAGCCGGTCGTGGATCTCCTGGTACAGCGGGTGGCTGCGGGCCTTGTAGAGGTCGGGGGTGATGTCCTCCCGCGACTCGACGAGGTGGAAGTACAGGTCGTGGAAGCGGAACAGGGTGCGCCGGGTGGCGCCGATCAGGTGCGGCAGCTCGGTGGCGTCCGAATCGGCGAAGATCCGGGCGACCTCCGGCGCGTCCGCGGGGTCCATCCGCGCGACGATCAGCGTGCGGTCCGACTTGGGCATGCCTTCTCTCCATCCGTGGGCCGGCGGGGGTGGATCGACGCCCCATCGTGGCGATCGTTTCTCCGGGCCAACTGGAGGATCACTGAAGGTCTTTGACGATGTATCAGAACTGTGTGTGCCAGAAGTGTGCGCGAGGCCGCCGGGCCTCCCAGTGGTCCTCGATCCGGCGTGGACCGGGGCCGGGCAACATGCGGCCCGGACCATCCCATCAACCCGGAGGCGCGGCCGTGGCATTCATCGCGATCAGTTACAAGGTTCGGCTCGGGCACGAGGAGGACATCGCGGAGATCTTCGCCGAGGGGAGCTTCCGCCGGGCGGACTCGGCGGAGTACCGCGACGAACAGGGCCGGGCGGCCGGGCGCAACGTCTCCACCGGTCTCTTCATCGAGGGCGAACTCATGACCCGCGTCGTCCAGTTCGAGGGCGACCTGCGGCAGATCGGCCGGCACATGGGCGGGCAGCAGGGGGTCAAGGAGGCGGAGCGCAAGCTCGGCCCGTTCCTCCAGGTGCCGCGCGACACCGAGACGGTGGAGGGCTTCCAGCAGTACTTCCAGAACGCGCTGATGACCTGCGTGTTCCAGGAGTTCCGCGAGGAGCGGTCGGCCCAGCTCGCGGCGTGGACCCACCGGATCGCGCCCGGCGCCGACGAGGACGAGATCGGCGCCGTCTTCGAGCGGGTGCAGGGCGAGGTGCTGCGCAAGCCGGCCGAGGACGGGGACCCGCTGGTCGCCTCGGCGGCGTTCGTCAAGGACGGCCACCTCGTGTGGGCGGTCCAGTACGACGGGGAGTTCGACGGCGTGGTCCGCCGACTGCACGCGGACGGGCTCGCCGCGCGCACCGAGGCCGGGCTGCGCCCCTTCCTGGACGCTCCGCGGGACGGTGGCCCGGAGCTCTTCGGCGCGGCGGCCATGCGGCGGCTGCAGATGCTCTCGGCGGACGTGCCGCCCGCCGGCTGAGCGGACCTCCGTCTCCGCACGACGGGGTGGTGGCGGACCGGCCGGCCGGGCCCGTCCGTCACCACCCTGGTCACTCCACGCTCACTCCACGCTCAATCCACGCTCAATCCACGGTCACCACCGGGTGCGCCACTCCCTTGGGCCGAACGCCCCGAGGCGCCGGGCGGGATCGTCGGCCGGGCGTAACCGGCGCGGACGGCGCGGC
>NZ_JBFBDY010000884.1:0-2229 GCF_040683475.1 Kitasatospora sp. NPDC093558
AGCAGGGTGCCCGCCGCCATGGCCAGTCGGCGCAGGACCGCCGTCACGAAGCGAGGAAGGCGTCGCGCAGGCACGGGTAGTCGAAGAAGCCGCGCGCCTGGATACCGTGGACGGCGGGCGTGGAGGCCGCGACCGGGGGGATGCGGGCGAACACCGCGTCGCCGCCGTGGTCGTAGAGGTAGTGCTGGACGTCGTGGACGGCGGCGGTGCGCTTGGCGTCCCCGACGGCGGAGTGCATGGCGGTGATCAGGCCGTCCAGGGTGGCGCCGGCGGGCCCGGTGAAGGGGTAGGAGGCCTTGGAGCCGTAGTACATCGAGAGCTGCAGCGGCAGCGGCATCGCGTGGTAGAGGTTGGTCTGCAGCGGGGTGCTCAGCAGTGCCTTGATGTCGGCGTAGTAGTCGGCCGCGGGGATCTTGTCGACGGTCGCCGTCAGCCCGGCGGCCTGGGCCTGCTGGACGAAGGCGGTGGCGCTCTCCAGCGTCCCGTACTCGTAGTCGCTGGTGCGCACCGCGAGCTGCCCTCCCGGGAACAGCTTCCGTGCCTGGTCCGGGTCGTGGGCGCGGCGCGGGAGCGAGGTGTCGTACCAGGACTGGTGGCGGCCGAGCGCGTCGTCGGCGACCTCGCCGTAGCCGAGGGTGACGGTGCGGACCATCGTCTCGCGGTCGATCGCGACCTTCACGGCCTGGACGGCCTCGGGCCTGGTGAACGGGTCGGTGCCGAGGTTCATGGTGAGGGCGAGCTCGCTCCACAACTCCTGCGGCGCGGTGAGGATGCGCAGGGCCTGGTTCTGCGCCTCGGCACGGGCGGCGGTGAGGGTCAGCCCGCCGGCGTAGTCGAACTGGCCCGCCTTCAGGCCGTTGAGGCGGGCACCGGCGTCTGCAACGGAGAGCAGTTCGATCTGGTCGAGGTAGGGGCCGCCGTCGGCCGAACCCCAGTAGTCGGTACGGGCGGTGAGCAGGCTGCTGCTGCCGGCCGTCCAGCTCTTCAGGACGAACGGTCCCGAGCCAGGCGCGTGCGCGAAGTCGGTGGTGCCGTCGGGGAAGACGAACATCGACTGGGCCAGCACCAGGTCGAAGAAGCCGTCGGGGCCCTTGAGTTGAAGCTCCAGCACCCGGGGGTCGCGGACGGCGGACGCCCCGGCGTCGAGCCCGCCGAGCAGCCCGCTCTGCACGGTGGGGTTGGAGGCCAGCGTACGGAGGCTGAACAGCACGTCCTGGGCGGTGAGTTTGCGTCCGTCGCTGAAGGTCGCGCCGTCGCGCAGCCGGACGGTCCAGCGGGTGGCGTCCGCGTTGGGCTCGACGGATTCGGCGAGCCGCCACACCGGGGCGCTGCCCTCGATCTCACCGAGGGTGTCCCAGATCAGCCGGGCCCGGACGTAGTCGATCGCGCTCCCGGTCGCCTGGAGCACGCTGGTGGACTCGGCGCTGGATCCGGCGAAGGCCGCCCGTAGCTTGCCCCCTCGACGGGGCGGGACGGAGGCTGTCGGGCTCGGCGCGGCAAGTGGCGGGCGGGCCGCCCCGCTGCTGCACGCCGTGAGCAGGCCGCTGCCGAGCACCGCGCCCGCACCCATCAGGCCGAGCACCGATCTACGGGATATCTGACGGTGCGTCATCTTCCCCTCATTCATGGACGATTCCCCAAGCCTAGAGTGAAACGATAATACTTTTCAATAATCCTGCGGGAGGCCACAGTTCAGGTACCGCGCGACGATTCATCGCCCGTTTTGCCAGTCATGCGTAGATTTGGAGATGGACAGAGGAAAGGCGGACGTCATGAGCGCACCGGTCGACCACCGAACCCACAGCGAGCACGGCCACCACCACGGCGAGGGCTGCGGCCACGTGGCGGTGCCGCACGCCGACCACGTGGACTACGTCCACGACGGCCATCTGCACCGCTTCCACAACGGCCATGTCGACGAGTGCGAGTCGGCCGGCCACGTCGAACACTCCGGCCACGCCCACGAGCACCGGGAGGGCTGCGGCCACACCGCCGTCCCCCACGGCGACCACGTGGACTACGTCCACGACGGACACCGCCACGCCGCCCACGCGGGCCACTGGGACGATCATTGACCGGCTCGGCTTCAGCGCACGGCGACCAGGACGCAGCTGTCGCCGTACTGCCAGACCGGCTCTGCGTGGCGGAACCCGGCCTGCCGTAGCAACCGCTCGTGCCCGGCTGCCGACAGCCCGTTGCCGTCGCCATCCGCCGGTGGGAGCCGCTTCC
>NZ_JBFBDY010000885.1:0-2224 GCF_040683475.1 Kitasatospora sp. NPDC093558
CGGCCACCCGCGATCGACCCCCGTCCTCAACCACAGCTGCCCCCCAGCAGTCTCCGCCGCTCGCCGCGCCGGCCCGCGACCTGGGGGCGACGGAGGAGCCCCACCCGCGGCCCGGGGGGACGGGCGGCGGCGGGACGGACACGGACGAAGGCACAGGAGCAGGAGCAGGCATGGAGGCGGCCCGGGGCTCGTACAGCGCGGCCGGGCCGGGCGGGTGCTCGTCGCCCGGGGTGCGCGGGGACGGCGGTACGGCGTCCCGGGGCCCCGCGTCCGCTGCCGGATCGGGGCCTCCGGGGACAGCTGTCGTTTCCGCCATCTTCTGGTCACCGCCCCACCCCGCCGCTCTCGCGGCGTCTGATGCCCCTGCTGCGTGGTGCCCGGCACCACTCCCGTTTCGGCCACCCTACGAGATCCCGGCGCACCCGATCCAGGCCGGGTCACCGATCCGCGCGCCGGACGGCCCGGGGCCCGCCCGGCCGCCGTCAACTTCCGTCCCGAGCTGCCATGTTGGCGACGACGTGCGAAGGACCGCCACGGCACTTCCCCGTCGTGTGCGGATTCCGGCGGCGCGGTGATCGAACTGTGTGCGCACGACGACCACGTGACACCCCTTCCGCACGCCTCCTCACACCCCCGCCGGAGGACGCGACTAGCGGGTCCGGTGCGGGCCCAGTTCGCGCAAGACGTCGGCCAGTTCCGCCGGGGTGAGCGCGGACGCGGGGAGGGCGCCTTCCCGTGCCCCGGTTCGCAAGCCGTCCAGGAAGAGGGCCAGATAGCGGCGCCACACGTCCGGGACCGCCGCCGCGAGTGCCGGTACGGCCCGGCCGAGGGCCGCCAGCATGACGAGCAGGTCTTCGGTGGTGACGTCGGATCGCATCGTGCCCTGGTGCTGCGCACGGCGGATCAGCAGGTCCATGGTCTCGCGGTTGTGAGCGTGGACGGCGTCCAGGGCGCGGACCCCCTCGATGTCCGTGGTCATCAGGTCGTTGGCGCCGCGATCGGCGGCAAGTCCGGCGAACACCGTGCCGAGATAGCCGACCAGGCCCGTCCAGGCGTCCTCGGCGTCGCGCGCCTGCTCGCCGGCGGTCACCGTCGCGGCCAGCGCGCCGTGGAACACCTCGTCGACGAGGTCGGCGCGGGTGGAGAAGTGCCGGTACAACGTGGCGTTGCCAACCCCGGCGCGGCGGGCGATCTCATCGAGCGGGGCGGCCAGGCCCTGCTCGGAGAAGACCTCACGGGCCGCGGTGACGAGCAGTTCGCGGTTGCGGCGCGCGTCACGTCGCACCGGCTGGGGCCGCCCCGCGCTGACTGTCATGTATCTCTCCTTGCTTTCAGCGGGACATACCGGGGAGTGCTCCCCGGTTTAGATGCTATCGTCGGACGAGAAGCGGGGAGTGATCCCCGTTAAATCGGGAGGGACTTCGCGATGGCTGACAGGGCTCTTGTACTCGGTGGCGGCGGAACCCTCGGAGGAGCCTGGGAGATCGGTGTGATCGCCGGGCTCGCGGAGGCCGGGATCGACCTCTCGGACGCCGACACCGTGATCGGCACATCCGCGGGTTCGATCATCGGCGCCCGGCTGACGTCGGGCGTCGGCATCGAGGAGTTGTACGAAGGTCAGCTCGCCGGCTCCCCCGTCATCGATGTCACGGTCACCCTGGGCCAGACCGCCCGGTTCCTGTGGGCGGCACTCGGTTCCCGGGATCCGCAGCGGTCCGTCCAGCGTCTCGCGCGCGCCGCGCTCGCCTCCCGCACGGTCGACGAGTCCACGGTCTTCGACTCGGTCGCCACCCTGCTCGAAGGGGTGGGGACGTGGCCCGCCCGGAACCTGCGGGTGACCGCGGTCGACGCCGGGACCGGGACACTGGAGGTCTTCGACGCGGCAGCCGGAGTCACCCTGCCCGAGGCGGTCGCGGCGAGCTGTGCGGTGCCGGTGGTCTGGCCGCCCGTTTCAGTCGCCGGGCGACGGTGGATGGACGGCGGCAGCCGCTCGACCGCCAACGTCCACCTGGCTCGCGGGCACCGGCGGATCGTCGCCCTCTCCCCGATCCCCAAGGCCGTGGGCCCGCACCCGAATGCCGTGGCGCAGGGCGAGGAACTCGCCGCCGAAGGTGCCGCAGTGACGGTCCTGACTCCGGACCGGGCCACCCGCCGGGTCTTCGGCCGCAACATGCTCGACTCGTCCCGGCGGTCGGCCGCCGCCCAGGCCGGCCGCGCCCAGGCC
>NZ_JBFBDY010000886.1:0-2217 GCF_040683475.1 Kitasatospora sp. NPDC093558
GGCCGCAGCCCGGGGGTACTGCGGCCCGCCCCGGTTGAGGGTGCGCGCGGGTCAGGAGAGGGTGACGTCGTCGAACTTGGTGGTGGTGGCGTCGCCCGGCCAGTTGTCGTCGTGGTTGGTCAGGGTGAGGGTGTAGGAGTGGCCGGCGGTGACGGCCGCGCTCTTCTGGACCCAGCCGGAGTTGGCGGCGCAGGTTTTGGCGAGGACGGTGGTCGTGGTGCCGGTGGTGTTGTCCTTCAGCGTGGCCGTCGCCCAGTCGTAGGTGGCGGTGTCCGGGTAGCTGACGTTGTACCAGAAGGACACCGTGCTGGTGCCGGACGGCGCCGTGAAGGTCTGCGCGATCGAGGAGTCGCCGTTGGTCGGCGAGGTCGAGCCGAGCAGGGCGGCGTACGAGCCGCTGTGCGCACCGGCGGTGGTGACGCCGGTCGCGGGGCCGGTCGCCGTCCAGCCGGAGAGGCTGCCGGCCTCGAAGCCGCCGTTGGTGATGCCGCCGGTCGGGCCGTTGGTGACGGTGAGGGTGTAGGTGGCGGTGTGGGTGGCAGAGGCTCCGGTGCCGGTGACGGTGATCGGGTACGTGCCGAAGGGCGTGCTCGCGGCCGTCGTGACGGTCAGCGTCGAGCTGCCGCCGGAGGTGACGGAGGCCGGGCTGAAGGCGGCGGTGGCGCCGGTGGGCAGGCCGGAGGCGGTCAGGTTGACGCTCTGGGCGGTGCCCGACGTGGTCGCGGTGGAGACGGTGGTGGTGGCGGAGGAGCCGACGACGGCGCTGCCGGACGTCGGGTTCAGCGCGAGCGAGAAGTCGTTGGTCGCCGTGGAGCCGCAGCCGGGCAGGGTGAAGGAGGAGATCCGGGTTGCCCAGTTGAAGCTGCCGTTGGCGGGCTCGTACTCGTCGGTGTACCAGAAGGTGCAGTCGTCGGCGGGGTCGACGGCCATCGAGGTGTAGTCACCCCAGCGGCTGTAGCCGGTCTGGGAGCCGGCGCCGGTGATGGCGGTGGTCTCGCCCTGGGTCATGGTGCCGAGCGCGTCGCCGGCCAGGCGGCCGGTGTAGCGGATCGACGGGTGGGTGCTGGAGGAGGACTGCGAGTAGCCGAGGGCGGTGTTGCCGGCCTTGTCCTGGGCGATCGAGCCCATCCAGCGGTAGGTGGCGTCCGGGGCGTAGGTGCCCTGCTGGTAGACGGTCGGGTTGCCGCCGGAGAGCCGGAACTCGTACCAGCGGGCGCCGACCGAACTCCCGGCGGTGACCGAGTGGTTGACCACGAGCGACTCGTGATCGCCGTAGTTGCGGTAGGCCAGGCGGAACATCAGCCGGTCGGACAGCGAGTCGAGCTGCTGGGTGGTGCCGCCCTGCGGGACGCAGGTGCCGGAGGTGCCGCAGGCCGTGGTGTAGGAAGCCACGGTGAGCGAAGTCGGCCCGGTGAAGGTGGAGTTGGCCGGGGTGGCCCAGTCGACGTGGAACTTCCAGTACGCCAGCGAGGTGTTGGTCGTTCCGAGGCCCATCAGGGTGGCCGGCTCACCGGTCGGCGGCGCGGTGGAGCCGTCGAGGTCGGAGGCGAGCAGCCCGCCGTACGAGGAGGAGGTGGTGTAGCACTGCTGGGTGGCGGCGGCGCCGGTCAGCATGCCGGCCCGGTCCATCGCGCAGGCCTGGGCGTTGAGGAACGATCCGGCCGGGGTGAACATGTTGTAGGTGATGTAGTACGCGTCCGGCCACACCGAGAGCTTCGGGTAGTCCGGGAAGTTGGCGAACTGGTACGCGTACCGGTTGTACGTACCGGTCGCGTCCGCGCTCGTGGAGACGGCCATGCACTCGTAGTACGGGCCGGCGGAGGACGAGACGTTGGCGAACTGGGTGACCACCCAGCGGTTCGCCATGGTGTCCCAGCGCACCACCGCGTCACCGTCGTTGGTGGACTGGCAGTAGCCGCCGAAGCCGGACCACAGGGTGCTGGTGTTGGTCGGGGCGAGGACGGTGGCGCCGGTCTTGTCGTAGACGCCGTAGGCGGTGTTGACCGTCTCGACGATCTGGGTCGAGCCGACGGCGGCGTTCGGGTCCGGCGGCACGCCGGTGACCGAGTAGTTCGCGGAGCCGATCCCGTCGAAGCTTGCGCCGGTGGACGGGACGGACGGCCCGCCGGGCGTGCGCTGCACGACCGGGTCGGGGACGTGCGAGGCCGGCGGGTGGGGCAGGCGTTCCTCGTGGTCGTGGCCCTTGTGCTTGGGGCC
>NZ_JBFBDY010000887.1:0-2207 GCF_040683475.1 Kitasatospora sp. NPDC093558
GTCCCAGCGCGTCTACGACACCTCCGGCACCGGCACCGGGAAGTCGCAGGCCATCAGCATTTCCCCGGGCAGCGGCTGGCACACGCTGTACGCGCGCAGCATCGACGTGGCGGGCAACGAGTCCGTCAACACCACCGCCTACGGCTTCGGCGTCGGCGCGGGCAGTGCGGCCCTGCTGACCCCGCTCGGCGGTGAGCGGACCGCACGGCGGCTGTCGCTCTCCGCCGTCGGCGACTCCACCTACACCGGCTTGACCTACCAGTACCGGATCGGGGAGACCGACGCCTGGAAGGACATCCCGGCGGCCAACGTCACCAAGGCCGCCGACGGTTCGGCCGTCAGCTGGCCGCTCGCCGTCTCCGGCGGCAGCTCGGCGGCGCTGACCTGGAGCGTCACCGACACGCTCGCCGCAGACAGCCCGGTGGACGTCCAGGCGAAGTTCGTCAAGGCGGACGGGACGACCGGCTTCACCCAGACCAGCACCGTCACCATCGACCGCACCGCCGGCACGGCCCCGGCCCAGCCGGTCGGCCCAGGCATGGTCAACACCCTCACCGGCGACTTCACGCTCGGTGCGAGCGACGCCTCGTTCTTCGGTCTGACCGCAGCGCGCAGCGCATCCTCCCGGCAGCCGGACTCCGGTGCGACGCGGGCCGGACAGGCGGCGATCTTCGGCGCACAGTGGTCCTCCGGCGTGCACGCGGAGCTGACTGGCACCAGCTGGGTGGCGATCCAGCAGACCTCGCCCACGTCGGTCGCCCTGGTGACCGAGGACGGCAAGCACACCGGCTTCACCGCGACCGCAGCCGGCGGCTGGCAGGGCGAGCCGGGAGCGGCCGAGCTCACCCTCACCGGCTCGCTGACCGGCTCTTTCACGCTCAAGGACACCAGCGGCAAGACGGCCACCTTCACCAAGGTGGACCCGGCCGCCACCACCTGGGCGTTCACCACCAGCTACCTGGCCGGCGACAACTCCACCACCACGGTGGTCTCGGAGAAGGTCACGGTGAACGGCCAGACCCTCGCCCGTCCCAAGTACCTCATCGCCCCGACCACCGCCGTCCCTGCCTCGACCTGCGCGGCCGCGCCGTCGACCAAGGGCTGCCGGGTGCTCGAATACGACTACGCCGCTGCCACCACAGCCACTGCGGGCTCCTTCGGCGACTTCGCGGGCCAGGTCCAGCAGATCAAGCTCTGGTCCACCTGGTGGGGCGACCCGTCGGCCACCGGCACCGCCGTCGCCGCGTACGACTACGACGCGTCGGGACGGCTGGCCGAAACGTGGGATCCGCGGCTCTCCAGCCCGCTGAAGACCAGCTACGGCTACGACAATGCCGGACGCGTGACCACCCTCACCCCACCCGGTGAGCTGCCCTGGACCATGACCTACGGCAAGGTCGGCACCTCGTCCGTCGCCGGTGACGGCATGCTGCTCAGCGCGTCCCGCCCCAACCTCCAGCCGGGCTCGGCGACGGCGACCGACGGCACCAACGCGGCGACCACGGTGGTCTACGGCGTGCCGGTCAGCGGCAGCAACGCGCCGTACCAGCTCGGTTCCTCGGACGTCCAGTCCTGGCACCAGCTGACCCCGCCGACCGACGCCACCGCGATCTTCCCGGCCGACCAGGTCCCGGCCTCGAGCGACGGCTCCACCCTGGCGGCGTCCGCCTACCAGCGCGCCACCGTGCAGTACACCGACGCCTCCGGACGCGGCGTCGACACAGCCGCCCCGGGTGGCTACCTCAACGCGATCCAGTACGACCGCTTCGGCAACACGATCCGCACCCTCAGCGCGGCGAACCGCTCGCTCGCCCTCGGCCTCACCGACGCCGACAAGGCCGCCCAGCAGGGTCTCGGCATCGACACGCTCAGCAGCTCCGACCGGGCCCAGCTGCTGGAGGACTACTCGTCCTACAGCGATGACGGGGTCCGGCAGCTGGAGGTCTTCGGACCGCTGCACCGCGTCGACCTCGTCTCCGACTTCACCTCGGGCAGCACGGTCCTGATGAAGGCCGGCACCTCGGTGGTCGCCCGCTCCTGGCAGGTCAAGGAGTACGACAGCAACCGCCCGACCGACGGCAGCGCGGTGGCCTCCAACCTGCTGACCATCGTGACCGCGGGGCTCAGGGTCAACGGCTACGACTCGATCCTGGCGGACAAGCACGTCACCGTGAACCAGTACGACTGGACCAAGGGCCTGCCGATCC
>NZ_JBFBDY010000888.1:0-2206 GCF_040683475.1 Kitasatospora sp. NPDC093558
CCGCTGTGCCGAGACCGGACGCTGCCTCAGCCCTGCGCCCGCCCGGGGACGGTGGCGGGCCCGGTGGCGGGCCCGGCGCCGGCCATGACCCAGGACGGGAATTGGGCGAGGGGGATCGGCGGCGAGGCGGGGGCGTCCGGGCGCGTCGATCCGGCCGGGAAGAAGGCCACCCAGCAGCGCCGGCACAGCAGGCCGGCCTGCCACACCCGCATGTGGCGCTGCCAGAGCGCCTGGCGCTCCGGCAGGTCCTGTCCGGCCTCCCAGGTGCGCCGCTCGCGGGTCGTGACGTGCACGACGTAGCCGACGGCCGCCAGGATCGCGGGCAGGAGGAACACGCCGACGCGGCGGCCCACCTGGTAGGCGGGCGGGTAATTGTCCAGGTTGTCGGTGGACTTCAGCAGGGAGAGGAGGCTGCACAGGAACAGGAACCCGGCGATGGAGTAGAGCACGGTCGAGGCGGTGTGCATGCGGATGCGGACCGGCTGCGGCTCGGGCGGCGGGGCCAGCACCGCGCGCACGCCCCCGTCGAGGCGGACGTCCGCCAGGGCTTGCGGCACGGGGACGCACTCGTCCGGTGCAGCACACTGGGGGCAGGCCACGGCCATGGGTCAATTCCTCCTGCGGGAAAGCGGGTTGTTCGTACGGGCGCTTCGGGGCCGAACGGCCGCGCGCATGCGGACGCTACCAGCGCCTTCGCCCGCGCTCAACGTGGCGGCCCGGGGGGCGGCGGGCGCGGGCGCGGAGGATGGCCGAGAAGCGCGGCCCGGCGGGGCGGGTGCGTCCCGTAGCGTTTGCCCTCCGCAGTGTGGACTTGGGGAGGATTTCGTGAAGTCGCAGGTGACGAAGGTTCGTTGGCTGGGCGCCCTGGTGGCGGCAGGTGCACTGGTGGTGGCCGGGGCCGGGTCCGCCGGGGCGGACGACGGGTCGGGCGATCCGGTGCGGGGTGTGCCGCGGACCGTCGCCCTGGACACCTCGCCGGCCTCGGTGGCGGTCAGTCCGGACGGGCGCAAGGCGTACGTCTCGGTCAAGGACAGCACGCACGGCGCCAAGCTGAAGGTGGTCGACACCCAGAGCGGGGCGATCACCGCCACGGTGACGCTGACCACCGGGTTCGGCGCCGACGCCGGGCCGGTGGCGGTCAGTCCGGACGGTTCGCGCGTGTACGTGCTGTTCGGGCCGAGCCGCAAGATACCGCTGTCCCTGCTGGGCACCGTCGACACAGCCACCAACACGCTCGTCTCCACCACGGAGGCCCCCGACCAGCCGCGCCCCGACGGCACCAACCCCGGCGGCCTCGCCGCGCTGACGGTCAGCCCGGACGGGACGCGGGTCTTCGTCACGCAGAACGGGCCCGCGGCCTTCCACCGCCCGCCCCAGGAGGGCACGCGCGTCCTGGAGTTCTCCGCGCGGCGGCAGGCGTACACCGCCGCCGTCCAGGTGCCCGGCCACTACGCGGGGTCGGTCGTCGTGCGGCCGGACGGCGACGACGCGTACGCCGGCACCGACGAGGGCCTGACCCACCTGGACACGAGCGAGCAGACCCCGGTCGTGGCCGGCACCGTCCCCGTCCCCGTCGGCCCCTTCGTCGGCCTGGCGCTGTCCCCCGACGACACCCGCCTCTACGGCGTGGGCGGCGGCAAGGGCTACGCCGTCGACCTCGCCACCGACACCGTCACCGCGACCATGGACATCGCCCCGGGACAGCGGCTGTCGTGCCTGTCGACGAGCGCGGACGGCACCCGGCTGTACATGCTCGTGCAGGACTCCTCGGTCCTCGCGCTCGACACCGCCACCAACACCCCCGTGCCCGGCGAGGGCGTCACCGGCCTCACCTACGTGACGAGCATGGCGGTGGGCCCCGACGGCCACACCTTCTATGTCACCGCCAACGCCAGCCTGCAGATCATCGGTTTCTGACCACCCGCCACCTCACCGGACGGCCGCTTGCCGGCGCAGGAGCTTCTTGTCGGGCTTCCCCGCGTCGGTGAGCGGCAGGTAAATTTTTGCCCTGACCAAATGGCTTCTTGGGGTCGGGTAGATCCGCTCGGAGTCAGGCAGAGCTGCTCGGAGTCGGGGGCTACGTGGCGTCGGGCTGAGCCGGGCCGCCTGCCAGGCGCAGGGTGTCGACCTCCAGGTAGCGCCGGGAGTTGCACCCCCACTCCAGGTTGCCGCGCATCCACGCCTTCAGGCCGTCGGTGAACGCGCC
>NZ_JBFBDY010000889.1:0-2202 GCF_040683475.1 Kitasatospora sp. NPDC093558
CGGCCAGCTCGGGGCCCCGGCCCCGCACGCCGCGGTGATGACGGCCCTCGTGGCTGTTTGCGACGGTACCGACGCCGCCGCCCGCCGTCCCTCCGGGGGCGAAAGCGGCCAGGACCCGAACTCCGTCACCCCCGCCCGGGCCCGGGCCATGGACGAGGACCTCCGCTCGCGCCTCGCCGGGCACGTCAACACGCACGCCTTCGGCGACACCGTGACGACGATCCCGGTCTACCTGCACGTGATCCACTCCGGCGCCACCGGCCGCCTCGCCGACACCGCCGTCGCCGCCCAGATCGACCACCTCAACGCCACCTACGGCGGCCAGGGCGACGGCAACACCCCGACCGGCTTCCGGTTCGCGCTCGCCGGCACCGACTACACCGACAACGCCGGCTGGTACCTGGGCATGACGCCCGGCTCCCGCGCCGAACGCGACATGAAGAAGCAGCTGCGCAAGGGCGACGCCGGCACCCTCAACCTCTACACCGCCAAGCTCGGCCAGTCCCTGCTCGGCTGGGCGACCTTCCCCGACGCCTACCAGTCCGACCCGGTCGGCGACGGCGTCGTCGTCCTCGACGCCTCCCTGCCCGGCGGCTCGGCCACCAACTACAACGAGGGCTCCACCGGCACCCACGAGACCGGCCACTGGCTCGGCCTCTTCCACACCTTCCAGGGCGGCTGCCTGCCCCCCGGCGACTACGTCGACGACACCCCGCCCGAGCGCAGCCCCGCCTACGGCTGCCCCGAGGGCCGGCACACCTGCACCGGGCCCGGCCTCGACCCGATCCACAACTTCATGGACTACAGCTACGACAGCTGCATGACCCAGTTCACCCCAGGACAGGTCGATCGGATGGCCAAGTCCTGGGCGGCGTACCGGAGATGAACCCCCGCCCGACAGCCCTGACGCACTCGAAAGGAGCAAAGCCATGAGCGCCATCCCCCGGATCGTCGTCGGCGTGGACGGCTCGCCCGCCTCCGAGCAGGCCCTGCAGTGGGCGCTCGACTACGCGCGCGCCATCGGCGGCAGCGTCCACGCGATCACCGCCTGGGAGTACCCCGCGTTCTACGGCTGGGGCGGGGCCGGCGCGCCCGAGGGCTTCAACCCCGAGGACCTCGCCGGGCAGACCCTCGCCGAGTCCGTCGCCAAGGTGGCCGGCGACGCCCCCGGCGTCCCCGTCAACCAGAGCGTGATGCCGGGCAACGCCGCCGGCGCGCTGCTGCAGGCGGCCCACGGCGCCGCGCTCCTCGTCGTCGGCAGCCGCGGCCTCGGCGGCTTCTCCGGGGTGCTGCTCGGCTCCGTCAGCCGCCACCTCACCGAACACGCGCCCTGCCCGATCGTCGTCGTCCGGGAGGGGCAGGTGGCCTTCCCCGGCGAGGAGCAGTGGCAGGAGCAGTAGCAGGAGCCGCACCGGGCCGCCGCGCGGGGCAGGATGGAGACATGCCAGAAGGTGACTCCGTCTACCGCGCGGCGGCCCGGTTGCGCGACACCCTCGCCGGTGTCCACCTCACCGCCGCCGACCTGCGCGTCCCCGCCCACGCCACCGCCGCGCTCGCCGGCCGCTGGGTCCTGGAGGTCGCCCCGCGCGGCAAGCACCTCCTCACCCGCCTCGAAGGCGGCCTCACCCTCCACACCCACCTGCGCATGGACGGCCGCTGGGAGACCTACCGCCCCGGCGAACGCTGGGCCGGCGGCCCCGCCTGGCAGATCCGCGCCGTCCTCGCCACCGAACGCGGCACCGCCGTCGGCTACCGGCTGCCCGTCGTCGAACTGCTGCGCACCGCCGACGAGGAACGCGCCGTCGGCCACCTCGGCCCCGACCTCCTCGGCGCCGACTGGGACCCGGTCGAAGCCGTCCACCGCCTGCTCGCCCACCCCGGGCGCCCCCTCGCCGAGGCCCTCCTCGACCAGCGCAACCTCGCCGGCATCGGCAACGTCTACGCCAACGAGCTCAGCTTCCTCGCCGGTGTCACCCCGTGGACCCCGGTCGGCGAGCTCCGCAGCCCCGACCGGCTCGTCGGGCGCGCCCGCGAACTCCTCGACGCCAACAAGCTGCGCCCCGGCCACATCACCACCGGCGACACCCGTCGCGGCCACCAGCACTGGGTCTACGGCCGGGCCGGCCGCCCCTGCCCGCGCTGCGGCACCCTCGTCCTGACCGCCCGCCAGGGCACCCCGCCGCAGGACCGCGTCGCCTACTG
>NZ_JBFBDY010000890.1:0-2190 GCF_040683475.1 Kitasatospora sp. NPDC093558
GCCAGCTCCGCGGGCAGTCGGGGGAAGGCGTTCGCTCTGCACGAAGCCCTCGACCAGAGCGGGGCGCTGCTCGGCCCGCTGCTGGTCGCCGCCATGATCGCCGTCTCCGGGTTCCGGCTCGGCTTCGCGGTCCTGGCCGTGCCCGGCGCGTTGGCCCTGCTCACCCTGGCATGGCTGCGGCGGGCGGTTCCCGTACCCGCCGCCTACGAGGCTCCGCACCCCGACCCCGGCGTCGCGGCCGGCACGACCGAGCAGCGGCTGCCGGGCCGGTTCTGGCTGTACGCGGCGTTCACCGCGACGTCCATGGCCGGGTTCGCCACCTTCGGCGTGCTCGCCTACCACCTCCAGACCCGCCACGTACTGCCCGACGTCCTGATACCCGTCGCCTACGCCGTCGCCATGGGCGCCGCCGCACTGGCCGCGCTCGGCTCCGGATGGCTGTACGACCGCATCGGCCTGCGCGGCCTGGTCATCGCCCTGCCCCTGGCGGCGGCCGTGCCGTTCCTGTCGTTCTCCACCCGCCCCGCGCTGGTGTGGGCCGGTGCCCTGGTGTGGGGTGCGGCGATGGGCATCCACGAATCCACCCTCCGCGCCGCCGTCGCCGACTTCGTGCCAGCCGCCCGCCGAGGCACGGGCTACGGCGTCTTCACCGCCGCCTACGGCCTGGCCTGGCTCGCCGGCTCCACCCTCATCGGCGCCCTGTACGGCCACTCCGTCACCGCCGTCATCGTGTTCACCATCGCCACCCAGGCCGCGGCACTCGCCCTGTTCGTCCCGCTGGCCGTCCACCCGGAGCTGACGCCGCGCGCCCGCTCGCTTCCGAGCGTGAAAGACGGGTTCGCTCACGGGTGCAGGACCGACAGGAAGCGCCCGAGCGCGCCGGTCGTGTCGGCGAGGACGGCGAGGCCGAGCGCGGGCCCGGCGCGAAGGCGCGAAACCGCCGTCATCGGAGGATCGCCGGTGCCCCCGGGTGGGTAAAGTCCCGCCACCGCCCGGCAGTACGCGGCCGGCGGTGGGGACGGAGGGAACGTGGGCGAGCGGCGGCGTGAGCACGGTGCGCTGGAGGCCGAGGTGATGGCCGTGCTGTGGGCCGAGGCCCGCCCGATGACGGCCTCCGAGGTGTCCGGCCACTTCACCGGCGCCGGAGCGGTCGCCGACGGCCTCGGGCAGCGTGGCGGCCGCCCCCTGGGCGCCCTGTTCGCGATCGTGCTGCTCGACGCCTCGCTGATCGGCGCCAACGCCGTCAGCCTCGCCACCACCTACACGCTTGGCGACACCTTCAAGAAGCGGCACTCGCTGCACTGGAAGCTCCGCGAGGCACCGCTCTTCTACGTGGGCTACGCCGTCCTGATCGGCATCGCCTCTGCCATCACGCTCACCGCCGACGAGCACGTCCAGGACCTGATCACCCAGGGCGTCCAGGCACTGGCCGGCGTCCTGCTGCCCTCGGCCACCGTGTTCCTGGTGCTGCTGTGCAACGACCGCCCGGCGCTCGGGCCGTGGGCCAACACCGTGAAGCAGAACGTCGCCGCTGGCGTCATCGTCTGGGTCCTCGTCCTGCTCTCGCTGGCCCTCACCGCCGCGACATTCTTCCCCGACCTGACGACCACCCAGCTGGCCTGGGGATTCGCGGCGGGTGCGTTCGTCGGCCTGGTCGGCGGCGTGCTCACCATGCTCCACACGCAGTACACGGAGCAGACGGCCCGCATCGAGGCGTTCACCGCGCGTCACACGAAGGGCGATGCCTTCGGTGGGGCCACGAGCGAGGCCTGGCTGATGCAGGTCCAGCACCCGGACGGCTCGCCGCTCAGTAGGACGGAACGTAAGGCGGCCCTGGAGCACGACCGGACGCTCTGGCGCACACCTGCCCTGGACACCCTGCCCAGGCCGCAGTTCTCCGCCCTGCGCAAGGCCGACCTGCTCACCCTGCGCGGCTACCTGCTCCTCGCGGTAATCCTGGTGATCGTCAAGACCGTCCAGATGTACACAAGCTGACCGGCCGGGGTGGCCAGAGCCCTCTCACTGCCCGCCGACAGCGCAATGGCCCGCCCCGTGCCTGTCCTGAACAGGCCGTCCACCACATCGAGCACCCGCCGCTCGGTCTGAGCGAGGCGGGAGGCCGTGAAGGTGCGGCACTCGGTGGCACGGCATCACCCCAACGGCAGAGCTCCTGGCGACTGGCCCGGCAGC
>NZ_JBFBDY010000891.1:0-2189 GCF_040683475.1 Kitasatospora sp. NPDC093558
GTCCGCCCGGGGCTCGCTGCGCTGCTAGCGCACGCCCGGCCCGGGCGGTTCGTCAGCCGACGTGCACGGACGGGCGGCGGCTGCGGTCGGGCTCGGCCTCGCGCAGCACCTCGCGGGTGACGGGCGCGATCTCGCCCTGCCCGAGCAGGAAGAACCGCAGGAACTGGGCGAAGGGGTTGCCCTCCGTCCACTCGAAGTAGATGTGCGGCTGCTGCCCGGTCAGGTCCCTGACCCGGAGCAGCAGCGCCGCCAGGGCGTTCGGCACGCTGGAGCTCTCCAGCGCCAGCACCCGGTAGCGCTCGTGCAGCACCTCGCCGTGGACGGTCAGTTCGGCCTCGAAGTCGGACGGGTCGAGCACGGTGACCTCGACGAAGACGAGGTCGTCCTCGGCCGGGATGTCGTTGTCGGCGCGGATCTGGTGGATCTTGTCGCGGTACTCGGCGAGGTCGCGGCTGTTCGGCTCGTTGGCGATCAGCCGCAGCGGCCGGTGGGTGTAGTCGCGGACGAAGCGCTCGGCCGTCTCGTCGAGCACGACGTCGGTGACGCGCAGTTCGAAGGAGCGCCTGAGCCGGGACAGCAGCGACACCAGGATGATGCCGCCGATGAAGCAGGAACCGATCTTGACACCGTCCGGCCGTTCACCGACGTTCACCGCCGTGGTGTAGAGGAACACGGCGGAGATCACGGCGAAGCCGATGGTCCACCGCCGCTCCCCGGCCTTGTACGCGGCGATCGTGACGGCGATCGCGGCAGAGCTGATCAGCACGAGCACGCCGGTGGCGTACGCGCCGCCCTGGGCGTCCACGTTGGCGTCGAAGATCCAGGTGATCAGGAACCCGATCAGGGTCAGGACGATCACCATCGGCCGCACCGCCCGTGCCCAGGCCGGCACCATGCCGTAGCGGGGGAGGTAGCGCGGCAGCAGGTTGAGCATGCCCGCCATGGCCGAGGCGCCCGCGAACCAGAGGATCGCGATCGTGGACAGGTCGTAGACGCTGCCGAAGGTGCTGCCGAGGTACTGGTGGGCGAGGTAGGCGAGCGCCCGCCCGTTGGCCGGGCCGCCGGTCTTGAAGTCGTCCTTCGGGATGAGCAGCGTCGTGATGAGGCTCGTGGTGATCAGGAAGACGCTCATGATCACGGCGGCGGTGGTGAGCAGCTTGCGGGCGCCGCGGATCCGGCCGGTCGGTTTCTCCTCGGTGTCGTCCGGATCGCCCTCGATGTGGGGCATCACGGCGACGCCGGTCTCGAAGCCGGAGAGGCCGAGGGCGAGTTTCGGGAAGACGATGAGGGCCACGCCGATCATCGCGAAGGCGTTGCCGTGCTCGGCGGTGAGCCCGTCGGTCCAGTCGCCGAACACGTGCGGGGTCTTGAAGAGGTGCCAGAGGCCGTTGGCCACCACGACCACGTTCAGCGCGAGGTACACGATCACGAGGACGACGGCCACGCCGATCGCCTCGCCGAAGCCCTTGAGGAAGACGGCCCCGAGCAGCGCGACCAGGATCAGCGTGATCAGCACCTGCTTGCCGCCGAGGGCGCTGGCCACGTGCGGGTTCTCGACCAGGTGCGCGCTGGCGTCGGCGGCCGACAGGGTGATGGTGATCATGAAGTCGGTGACGGCGAACCCGAGCAGCGCCAGCACGAAGAGTTTGCCCCGCCAGAACGACAGCAGCCGCTCCAGCATGGCGATCGAGCCCTCGCCGTGCGGGCTCTCCTGCGCCACCCGCCGGTAGACCGGCAGCGCGCCCGCCAGGGTGACGATCACCAGCACGACGGTCGCCACCGGGGAGAGCAGCCCGGCCGCGAGCGCCGCGATGCCGGGCTGGTAGCCGAGCGTCGAGAAGTAGTCGACGCCGGTCAGGCACATGACCCGCCACCAGTGCGCGGTCTTGTGGCCGGCCGGTACCTCGGCGTGCGGGCCCGGGTACTGCTTGGCCATGTCCGCCAGGCCTTCCAGCATCCAGGCCCGGAACCTCGTGCCGCGCGTCGGAGGCGCCACCCCCGGGTCGGCCGAACCCGACGAAACCACGTACACCCCTGTCCATGACTCGTGTCGATGTGTCGATGTGTCGATGACGCGGCCGGGCCGCCACGGCTCCGGACCCCCTGGCCGCCGGGCGGACGGCCCGGCCAGGCTAAGGGAACGACCCGGCGCCGCCGCGGAGCCGCGCGACCGGACGCGCCGGGGTGCC
>NZ_JBFBDY010000892.1:0-2194 GCF_040683475.1 Kitasatospora sp. NPDC093558
GCCGACGGCCACCCGGTCGTGGCGGGGCGGGCCGGCTCCTGGTACCTGAAGGAGGGCGACTGCGCGGCCGACGACATCCGCTCCTACCGGAACGGGTCGGACCACTACCAGGTCGTCCCCTGCGCCCAGCCGCACCGGCTGGAGGTCTTCGCCACGGTGACGCTCCCCGGCAGCGGCTCCTACCCCGGTGTCGCAAGCGTCGAGGCGAGCGCGCGCCGGCTGTGCGAGGCCCGGGCGAGCTCCGCCGACCTCCCGGAGAACGGAATGATCGGGTACTTCTACCCGAACCAGGGCCGCTGGTGGCTGTTCGACGACCGCGAGGCGCTGTGCGTCTACTCCTCCCTCACCCCGTGGTCGGGCCCGGTGAAGCCGAGCGACTCCACCAAGCCCGGCAGTCCGGTCTGACAGCCGCTCGATCCCTCGATGGCCTCTACCCGCACCGGGTAGGGGCCATCGTCGTTTCCCCTCTCGTTCCGAATCGAGAGGTCTTGACCAGTCCCCCGCCGACCGCTTCACTCCCGGGAACGGCACCTCCCTCGCACGGCACCTCCCTCGCACGGCACCTCCCTCGCACGGCACCTCCCTCGCACGGCACCTCCCTCGCACGGCACCCACCACCCGCGCGCCATCCCCGAGACGAGGCGATCCCCCATGCTCCAGACCCGTCCGACCCGTCCGGCCACTCCCCGCAGGATCAATCCCGTCACGCTGTACGCCTTCGGCGCACTCGGCGGCGTCCTCTTCGGCTACGACCTCGGCGTGATCGCGGGCATCCTCGTCGTGATCGCCAAGTCCTGGCAGCTGTCCGGCTTCGACCAGGGCGTCCTGACGGCGTCCCTCTCCGCGGGCGCGATGCTCGGCGCGGGCCTCGCCGCGCGGCTGACCGGGCGGATCGGCCGCCGCCGCACGATCATGGCCGCCGGCGGAGTCGTGATCGTCGGCACGCTCGCGTGCGCCCTCGCTCCCGGTTTCGGTGCGCTGGTGGGCTTTCGGACGGTGCTCGGCCTCGGGGTCGGCCTGTCCTCCGCCACCGTGCCGACGTACCTGTCCGAGCTCGCGCCCGCGCGGATCCGGGGTGCGATGGGCTCGCTCAACCAGATCTTCATCGTCAGCGGCATCCTGATCGCGTTCCTGGCCGACTACTGGCTCCAGCCGCACCACCTGTGGCGCTGGATGTTCGCGGGCGCGCTGGTGCCCGCCGTGATCCTGGTCGCCGGCCTGAGGTTCCTGCCGGAGACGCCGCGCTGGCTGGTGAACGTGGGCCGGGAGGACGAGGCCAGGGCCGTCCTCGCGGCCACCCACCCGGCCGGGGAGATCGAGGCCGAACTCACCGCCATCCGCGAGGTGATCCGCCTCGACGCCACCCAAACCACATACCGCGTACGGGAGTTGTGGGCGCCCTGGGTGCGGCCGATGCTCCTGGTGGCCCTGCTGCTCGCGGTCGGGCAGCAGTTCAGCGGCGTCAACGCGATCAACGCGTACTTCCCGACGATGCTCGTCTCGCTCGGGCTCACCACCGACACCGCGCTGTTCTCGGCGATCATCCTCGGTGTCACCAAGCTCGCGTTCACCGCGTGGGTGGTGTTCGTCGTCGACCGCTGGGGCCGCAAGCCGCTGCTGCTGATCGGCAGCGCCGTGATGGCGGTGACGCTGGGCCTGACCGGCTGGGTCGTCACGCACGTCCACGACAAGGCCACCCTCGGCACGCTGACCGTCGTGCTGCTCGTCCTCTACCTCGCCGGGTACGAGCTCGGCTGGGGCGCCGTGGTGTGGGTGATGATGGCGGAGGTGTTCCCGCTCAAGGCGCGCGGCGCCGGGACGGGTGTCGCGGCGGTGGTGCTGTGGGCGGCGACCGGCGTGGTCACCGCCGTCTACCCGATCATGTCCGACCGCCACCACCTCGGGGTCGGCGCCTCGATGTACGTGTTCGCCGGCGTCAACGCGGTGCTGCTGGTGCTGACTCTCCGCCTCGTGCCCGAGACGAAGGGCCGCACCCTGGAGCAGATCGAACTCGGGCTGCGCACCTGATCGTTGGGCCCTCAGAGGTGGTCGGCGTCGAGGTCGGGGAAGGTGAACTGCCCGCCCAGGTAGGCGAAGACGGGGTCGTCGGGGGCGGGCCGCCCGTGCGCGGCGTGCACGGCCTCGGCGTGGGCCTCGGCGTCGTCGGCCGGGGCGTAGCCGAGCGCGCGGGCCT
>NZ_JBFBDY010000893.1:0-2185 GCF_040683475.1 Kitasatospora sp. NPDC093558
GCTGGGCCCCAACCTGCTCGGGGGCTCCACCTCCGCGATCACCGTCCTGGAAGCCCAACTGACCTACCTCACCGACGCCCTGGCCCACCTCGACCGCGACGGCCGGCGGGTCCTGGAGGTCCGGGCCGCCGCGCAGGCCGCACACAACGCGGCGGTGCAGGAGGCGTTACGGACCACCGTGTACAACTCCGGTGGCTGCACCAGCTACTACTTCAGCCCGAGCGGGCGGAATACCTTCGCCTGGCCCTGGTCCACCGGGCGGCTCGTCCGACAGCTGAGCCGCTTCGACCCGGCCGCCTACACCTGCGACGTACCCGGGCCCTTGCCGTCGCCCTCGCCTGCCACGGCAGCGCGGGAAGGTTAGCTTGTCGTTTTACATTCGGGTGATCATCTTCTGCGGCGTTCGGGTTCTCGCCTGTCCGTTCGCTATTGGTTGGTGACCAGGGCGAGTCCGACGTCGTAGATGGGGGCTCGGCGCCGATTGGGTCGGCCGAGGGGGCGCCCGGGACCAGGGCTGGATGGTCTTGCAACGGCAGCTGGGCAGGGCAGGTGTGTGCGGATGTTGCGGAACCCGCGTCGGACCCGGGCGGGTGTGAGGCGTTCGGCGGGCTGGGGTCGCTCCCAGGGTCGTCGGAGGTCGGTGGACAGGGTTCTGGCGAGGCGGAGTTGTGTGTGGGCGGCCAGGACCAGGTGAGTCCAGCGGTCGGCCGCTGCGGGTTCGCGCAGGCGGGGGCGGGTCCAGCCCAGGGTCTGCTTGAGGAAGCGGAAGGTGTGTTCCAGGTCGAAGCGCCGTAGGAACGCGTGCCAGGCGGTGTCGGTGTCCGTGTCGGCGGGGGTGGGGTCGGAGAACCACAGCCAGACCGGTTTGGGGGTGCCGCCGGAGGGCAGGTGGTCGACGTCGAGGCGGATCAGTGTGCCCTCGATGATGGGGAGTTGGCCGCGGTGGTCGCTCCAGGCGGAGCGTCGCCAGACGCGCGGGTGCAGGCGGTGCCAGGCGCGGATGCGGGCCGTTCCGTAGCGGCGGGTGGTGTGCTTGCCGTCACTGTCGGGCTCGCGCCAGGTCGCGGGGTCGGCCAGTGCGAACCGGGCTCCATGGCTGCGGGGTTTGCCCCCTTTGGGGCCCACCCGATAGTCGTCGGGCACGGGGTTGAAGAAGACCCGGTCGGAGCGCATCCGCACCACGATCTGGACCGGCAGGTCCCGCAGGAGGTAGGCCAGTCGAGGGCCGTCGTAGCCGGCGTCCGCGACGACCAGCACCGGCGGGTCGCCGGGAGTCCAGTGCCCGGCGTCGAGGATGCCGCGCAGGACCTCTCGCAGTTGGCCGGCCGTGACGGCCGCGGCGTCCGCGCCGGGCTCCAGATGCCTGGCGTCCAGCAGGGCCGTCCACGATGTCGAGCCCGACTCCAGGGCGGCAACGAAGGAGTAGGGCCAGCCGGGCACCATCTCGTGCGTGTTCTCGCGCCGGCCGTGGGTGTGGCAGAAGGAGCGGCCGTCGCTGGTGTTGGCGTCCGGCCGCAGCCAGGCGGACACGTCGACGGCGAGCACGATCCGTCCACCCGGGCCGCGGGGCACGCTTCGGGCCGCGATCGCGGTCCGGAGGCGGTCAGCGTCGAGGTCTCCCCGGTTCAAGGCGGCGTAGAGGGAGGCATGCGAGCGCCGGTGCTCGGGCGCCAGGGCCAGCTCGACCAGCGCGCGGACCGGACCGTCAGCGCACAGCAGGGCATCAGACAGCTCGAACAGTGCGTCCGCGCGGCGGGGCATCGCGGCGTACAAGTCCATTCGAAAGGAGGACAGTTCCGAGATTGCCTGCTGGCGAACGGCTGCAGGGACCACAATCGACACCGACGACCTCCGGCTCTGCTGTGCGACTCGACATCACACAGCGTGAGACGGAGGTCGTCGCCTTGTCCGGCAGATCCCCATGTGGGTGACCAGCTCGAACAACCTCGAGTCGATCACCGGAGGTAAAACGACAAGGTTAGCGGCGGTCGTTGAACCGGGAAGTATGAGGTCACAGGGTGGCCTGTGCCGACGGCGTTGACGAGCAGTACGAGCACGATGCCCGAGGCCGCTGTTGAGGCGGAGGGGGCATGGCACATCTCCGTCATGGTCGGAGACCCATGTGTAACCAACGTCCGGCAGTTTTGCGGCCAACCGGCGCCCGCTGCCGTGGTCCGGGTTCGAC
>NZ_JBFBDY010000894.1:0-2184 GCF_040683475.1 Kitasatospora sp. NPDC093558
GTGACGAGCAGCAGCGGCGCGTGCCCGGCGGCCTCCTCGGCGGCGAACCGTTTCAGCGCGGCATCCAGCCGGGCCGCGAGCAGAGGTGAGACGTCGCAGCCGTCCAGCCCGGCGCCGAGGACGACGAGGTAGTCGGCGCCGGGCGGGACGGGCCGCCGGCGGTAGTGCAGCGCCCGGCCGAGGAAGCCGAGCAGCCAGAGCAGGGCGTACCCGCCGAGCAGGACGGCGACGATCAGGAGGACGTGCATACCTCCTCGAACGCGTACGACTGAGCCCCCGTTCCGGATGGCGGTCCGGGACGGGGGCTCAGTCGTGAGGGCCTCAGCCGGCGTCGGCGGCCGGGCGCCGGCCACGCTGGTTGAGCGAGGCCAGGTAGGCGTTGTACGCCTCCAGCTCGGCGTCGCCGCTACGGTCCTCGGCGCGGTCGGCGCGGCGGGCCTTGCGCTGCTCGGAGCCCATCCACTGGTAGACCAGCGCGATCAGCACGATCGCGGTCGGGATCTCGCCGAACGCCCAGGTGATGCCGCCGGCGAGCTTCTGGTCCGCCAGCAGGTCCGTCCCGGGCGGGGCGCCCGCGGTGGTGAAGGTGGTGACCAGCTGGTGGTTGGCCATCATCACCGCGACGCCGAAGAAGGCGTGGAACGGCATGCCCATGAACAGCTCGATGATCCGCATCACGTGGCCGGGGCGGTTCGGGCCCGGGTCCACGCCCATGATCGGCCAGAAGAACACCAGCCCGGTGGCCAGGAAGTGGACCATCATGAAGATGTGCCCGGCGCGGTACTGCATCAGGAAGTCGAACAGCGGGGTGAAGTAGACCCCGTACAGGCTCGCGATGAACAGCGGGATGGTGAACGCCGGGTGCGAGATCACCTTGACGTACCGGCTGTGCAGCAGCGCCACCAGCAGCTCGCGCGGGCCGCGCGGGCGCCCCTTGCCGGCCGGGCGCAGCGCGCGCAGCGCGAGGGTGATCGGGGCGCCGAGGAGCAGCAGGATCGGCGACAGCATCGACAGCACCATGTGCTGGATCATGTGCGCGCTGAACAGGGCCATCCCGTAGTCGTTGAGGCCGCTGCAGGTGACCAGGATCACCGAGCCGACGCCCAGGGCCCAGCCGACGGTGCGGCCGATCGGCCAGCGGTCGCCGCGCCGGTGCAGGCGCACGACGCCGGCCGCGTAGAGGCCGAGGGTGACCAGGCTGCCGGCCAGGAAGACCCAGTCGGGGGACCAGGTCCACACGTTGGAGAGGGTGAACGGGCCTGGCTGGGTCATCCCGCCGTGGTGGTGCATGCCTGACATTCCGTCGCCCATCGGCGGGTCCCGCTTTCCGTCCTGGTGGCCCCTGGCGGGGTCCGGTTCGCCCGTTTTGCTTGGCATACAGCCTAGGCGGGCCTTACCCCGGGCCGTGCCCCGCCCCCTCCGTCCGGGCGAGTGCGGCTCGTTACAATGAGCGGCTCGACGAGCGCCGGGCGGGGCCGGCGGAGCGGAGGGGACGGCCGTGACGGAGGGGCGGGAGCGCGCGGTGACCAGGGTCGCGATGACGGGGGCGACGGGGTTCATCGGCTCGGCGGTGCTGGAGGCCGTCAAGGGCTTACGGGACGGCTTCGGGGACACCGGGGGCATCGGGGACTTCGGGGACTTCGGGCGCGGTTTCGGGCGCGGCGTCGAGGTCCGCGCCCTGGCCCGTGAGGTCCCCGACGTCGGCGGCCCGTCGTGGGTGCGGGGCGACCTCGCCGACGAGGAGGCCCTCGCCGAGCTGTGCGACGGCGCCGACGTGCTGCTCCACCTCGCGTCCCTGGTCTCCGGCACCACCGAGGAGTGCGAGGCGGTGAACGTCCGCGGGACCGGGGCGGTCATGGCCGCCGCCCGCCGGGCCGGGGTCGGCCGGATCGTCCACCTGTCCACCAGCGCCGTGTACGGGCGGGGCCCGCACGCGGGCATCGGGGTCGACGAGGTGCCCGCGGTGCCCGCCTCGGAGGCCAGCCGCACCCGGCTGCTCGGGGAGCGGGCAGCGCTGGCCGCCGGGGCCGTCGTGCTGCGGCCCGGCGTGGTGACCGGCCCGGGGGACCGCTGGGTGGTGCCCGCCGTGGCCGAGCTGGTCCGCCGGGTGCCGGTGCGCTGGGAGGGCGGCGAGGCCCGGCTCTCGCTCGACGACCGCGCCGTCCTGGCCCGCCTGGTCGTCGC
>NZ_JBFBDY010000895.1:0-2180 GCF_040683475.1 Kitasatospora sp. NPDC093558
GACAGCCGGCAGCACCAACGGCTGACGACCCCTTGTCCCCCTCACACAGGCGCGCGCCTGTGTCAGGGGGCGCGGGTCGACGGGTGCGAGCCGGCCGAAGCGGCGTTCGATCACCTCGGTGGCCTCGCGGCACGGGCGCTTTCGACTGTCGTCGGATGGCAGGCGGGTGAACACCGCGCGGTTCTCCGCCCCGCCCGGCAGCCGATCGGCGATAACGGGAGGCGCGACAACGGGAGGCACTTCGCGTCACCGCCACCCGCACCTTCAGCCGAGAGGACGACAGATGCCCCTGGTCAACTACGGCGTGCTCGCCGCCAAGGCCATCGAGAGCAAGCGCGAGGCGGCGCAGGTCTCGACGCCGCACTACCAGATCCACGTACGCGACGACAGCGGCACCGACTACCGGATCGCCGTGAACGTCAGGTCCCAGACCACGCCGCCGAACCTGCTGTACGTCGCCATCGACGACTTCCACCACCCGCTGACCCAGCTCCTCCCGCCGGCCGGCAGCGGCTGGCACGCCGAGCCGTCCCGAGCCGGCACGGCGAGCCTCGACTTCATCCGCGGGAACCTCTTCGACCCGGCCACCATGCGCACCCTGCCGCCCGACGTCCCCGGCCTCAACAACGACCTGGAGGACCTGCTCGACCACTACGTCCAGCGTGCCATCGCCGACCAGACCATCGGCCTCTACGTCTTCGGCCAGCGCTGGCCCACCGACGCCGCCGACAAGGTCTTCGGCTTCCAGCCCGGGAACGGCGTCCACGACATCCACATGAACCAGGGCAACGACCCGGGGCACGCCGGCGACGACGGGGTCTGGCAGGACGGCGGCCTGCTGATGCACATCGCCGCGGAGAACCGCTGGGTGGCGATCTTCCTGGCCTTCCAGTCCCAGGCGTGGCACACCGACGACACCACCGGCCACGCCCTCGCCCCCACCCGGCCCACCGCCCCGCACCAGGAGCCGATGCGGATCTCGGCCGCGCTGGTCAACCCGGTCGCCCCGGCGCCCGAGACGGTCACCCTGGTCAACACCTCGCCCGCGCCGATCAACCTCCAGGGATGGCAGCTCAGCGACCAGCTGCAGAACGTGCTCCCGCTGCCCGACACCGAGCTCCAGCCGGGCACCTCCACCACCTTCCCGGCCGCGAACGGCTTCCGGCTGGGCGCCGACGGCGGCGCGATCACCCTCCTCGACCCGTCCGGCCTCAAGGTGCACGGCGTCGCCTACACCCGGAAGCAGGCAGCCGTCCCCGGCCAGACCCTCACCTTCTGAGGGCCGTGCCGAGGGCGTGTCTTTCGGGTCAGGCCGACGCCACCCGTTCGGTCCGCTGGCAGAGCGGGCCGATCCGGGTATGCATGGCCCGTTCGTGCCACTACGACCGAAGGAGTTCGGCGCGCCATGGATAAGGACCGGCTGGCTCACCTGGAGCAGCGGATTCACCACCTCATCACGGTGACCAAGTCCCTGACCAACGACCCCCACGAGGAGCTGCTCAAGATCATCCACCGGCCGGGCTGGACGACGCCGGCCGAGCTGGCCCTGGTGACGAGCGCCGTCGACCAGCTCATCAGGCAGACCGAAACCCTGAACGAGGCCCGCACGGGGCTCCTCGAGGGGGCCCGCTCCGTCGGCGGCTGACGGGCGGAGCCACGTCGGCTCCGCCGGCCCGTACGGCAGAAGCCACCATCGGCCCTGCCGTCCGGGCGGCCCATCCCTGGTCGCGACGATCCCTCGCCCGCCACAGGCTCTTGAGCAGACGCCATCCCGTCGTGACACCGAGGCTCCTGCGGCACTGGCTTCGATCCGTCATCACTCCCGCCGAACAGGAGTTGTTATGGCGGCGAGGGGCAACTGGCTCTACCAGGGCGAGCGGCGTCGGCGCGGGGGCAGGTCCTTACTCCCCCAGCACCCCGCTCGCGCGGAGCTCGGCGATGCGGTCGGCCGGGTAGCCGAGTGTGCGCAGGGCGGTGTCGGTGTGGGCGCCGAGGGCCGGGACCGGGCCCATCGGGAGTTCGACGCCCGCGAAGCCGAACGGGGGCAGCAGGCTGCGGACTTCGCCGGCCGGGGTGGTGACCGGGCTTCTCGCCGTCCGACATGAGCCGGTAGAGCTCGCCGGCCTGGAAGAAGTCGTCGTCCTTGGTGTGGGCCGGCGTGGTGTAGGTGCCGGTGTGGC
>NZ_JBFBDY010000896.1:0-2177 GCF_040683475.1 Kitasatospora sp. NPDC093558
AGGATGTCTTGGAGGACAAACCTCTTCTACGGCAGCTCCGCTGCTTTGCCCAGCGGCCTTGACAGACGAGCGCCACGCCTAACTGAACGGCGTTGGGTCTAGAGGCCGAGCAGCGCCGGGTCGGAGGCGGCGGCGCGCAGCGCCTCGCGCGGGTCGGCGACCAGCCGGCGCTCCGTCAGGTCGAGGATGCCGCCGACGCCGGTGACCTCGGCCGCGAGCACGCCGTCGGTGCGGGTGATGCGCTGCACGACCTGGAAGGTCTTGCCGTCGCGCCACACGAACGCGCAGCTCACGTCCACGGTGTCGCCGGCACGCAGCTCGCGCAGGTACTTGATCGTCGTCTCCAGCACCACCGGGCCCACGCCTTTGGCGACCAGCTCGGCCTGGCGGATGCCGGCGGCCAGGAGGTACTCCCAGCGGGCGTGCTCGGCGTACTGGAGGTAGACGGACTGGTTGAGGTGGCCCTGGGTGTCGGTCTCGTATCCGCGGACGGTCACCCGCGTCGTGAAGTCCTGATCGGTCATGGTCGGCACGCTACTCCGGGGTCGGTGGGGGTGCCGTGTGGTGTCGGTCACGAGGCTCACGGCAGGAGGTCGAGGAGCGGGGCCAGGGCGGCCGGGCGGCGGTCGACCGGCAGGTGGTCGACGGGGTGGAACGCGCAGCCGAGGGCCGTCGCGCCGCCGTCGCAGGTGCGGTCGTCGCCGACCATCAGGACGTCGGCCGGCGCGAGGCCGAGCTGTGCGCAGGCCGCCTCGAAGATCGCCGGGTCCGGCTTCTGCGCGCCGACCTCGACGGACAGGACGTAGGCGTCGACCAGTTCGTCCAGGCCGTGGGCGCGGAAGACCGGGCGCAGGTCCCAGCCGATGTTGCTGACCACGGCCACCGGGATGCCGCGGCGGCGCAGTTCGCGCAGCGTCGGCTCGGCGTCGGGGTAGGGCTGCCAGCTGGCCGGGGCCATGTGCGTGTCGTAGAGGGCGTCGACGTCGAGCCCGGCGGGCGGCTCGGCGGCGCGGGCCAGCGCGGTGTACGCGGCCCGGTGCAGCTCGGCGCTCAAGTCCCGGTCGTCCCAGGACTCCTGGACGTCGGGCGGGATCCGCCGCGGCGCCACGCCGCCCGGCAGGGCGCCGAACTCCTCCAGGCGGGCGACCAGTTCGGCCCGCTCGTGGTCGGGCAGGGCCAGGCCGGTGGCGGCGGTGTGGGCGTCGAGCCACCGGGCGGTGGAGACGACGCGGAAGAGCGTCCCGGAGAAGTCGAACATCACGCCTTTGGTCATGCCTTCGGTCACCCCTCGGTCATGCCTGTGGTCATGCCTTTGGTCACGTCGCCGAGACTACCGGGCACCGGTCACGGGCCGGGCGGTGCGCGGCGGTTCGACGGCGGACGTTCAGCGGGCGGACATGTCCCGCCTCACGGGAGGGTGAGGATCCGCGGGCCGTCCTCGGTGATGGCGACGGTGTGCTCGACGTGGGCGGCGCGGGCGCCGTCGGTGGTGCGGAGCGTCCAGCCGTCGGGGTCGGTGGCGTAGTCGTCCCGGCCGCCGACGATCAGCATGGGCTCGATGGCCAGCACCAGGCCCGGGCGCAGCGGGTAACCCCGGCCGGGGCGGCCCTCGTTGGGTACGTGCGGGTCCTCGTGCATGCGGCGACCGATGCCGTGGCCGCCGTAGCCGTCCAGCAGGCCGTAGCGGCCGCTGCGGGCGACGGCACCGATCGCGTGCCCGATGTCGCCGGTGCGGTTGCCGACGACGGCGGCGGCGATCCCGGCCTCCAGGGCGCGGCGGGCGGTGTCGATCAGCGCGGTGTCCTCGGGGCGGGCGGTGCCGACGCTGAAGCTGACGGCCGCGTCGCCCGCCCAGCCGTCGAGGACGGCGCCGCAGTCGATGCTCACGAGGTCGCCGTCGCGCAGCCGGTAGCCGTCCGGGATGCCGTGGACGACGGCGTCGTTCACGGAGGCGCAGATGACGGCCGGGAACGGCACGGGCGCGAACGAGGGCCGGTACCCGAGGAACGGCGACGTGGCCCCGGCCGCCCGCAGCACACCCCGCGCGACCTCGTCCAGCTCCAGCAGGCTCACCCCGACGGCCGCTGCTGGATCTCGGGCCGCATCGCCTCGACCCGCTTGACCAGGAAGTCCCCGGTGACCATGCGGCGCAGCCGGGCGTGCTCCGGGTCGTCGAG
>NZ_JBFBDY010000897.1:0-2175 GCF_040683475.1 Kitasatospora sp. NPDC093558
GGGGCGACGCCAAGGCAGGACCTTTCACGGATGGTGTGCCGTCCGAACCGCCATAGGATGCCACGCAGCCCCCTGTAGCACCAAGGGAGTTGCCGTCCAGGCCACGGCGATGAGGGATCGCGTTTCCCCTCAGGGCGTCGGCCCGGCGGGGTCAGATCGAGTGGTCGAGCAGCGGTACGAGCTTCACCCGCGCCGCAGTCTCGGCGGCCAGGGTCTCGGCGCCCCAGCGGCGGGCGAGGACGGCGCACACCATCAGCTGCAACTGGTGGAAGAGCATCAGCGGCAGCACGATCAGCCCGGCCGCCGCGCCGGGGAAGAGGACGGCGGCCATGGGGACGCCGCTGGCCAGGCTCTTCTTGGAACCGCAGAAGACGATCGCGATCAGATCGCCGCGGTCGAATCCGAGCCGGCGACCGCCCAGCAGGGTGGCGGTCAGGACCAGCGCCAGCAACACCGACTCGGCCACGAGCAGGGCGGCCAGCCGGGGCAGCGAGAGCGCGCCCCACATCCCGCCGACGACGGCGGCGCCGAAGGCGCTGTAGACGACCAGCAGGATCGAGCTGCGGTCCACCAGGGCGAGGACGGCGCGGTGGCGGGCCGTCCAAGCGGCGATCCAGCGGCGCAGCAACTGGCCGGCGGCGAAAGGGAGGAGGAGTTGTTCGGCGATCTCCAGCACGGTGCCCGCCGAGATGCCGCCCTTGGTGTGCAGGAGCACGGCGGCGAGGAGCGGGGTCAGGAGGATGCCGAGGAGGCTGGAGAAGGTCGCGCTGCAGACCGCGGCGGCGGTGTTGCCGCGGGCGATGGAGGTGAAGGCGATCGAGGACTGCACGGTGGAGGGCAGGAGGGTCAGGAAGAGCAGGCCCTCGTAGAGCTGCGGTGACAGGACGGTCGGCACCAGCAGGTGGGCGGCCATCCCGAGCAGGGGGAAGAGGACGAAGGTCACCGCGAGCACGGTGCCGTGCAGTCGCCACTGCTTGAGTCCGTTCCAGGCCTCGCGGGCGGAGAGGCGGGCGCCGTAGAGGAAGAACAGCACGGCGACCCCGGCGGTGGCGGCGTCCGAGACGACCGGTGCGGCGGCGCCACGGGCGGGGAGCAGGGTGGCGAGTAGCACGGTGCCGAGCAGGGAGGCGATGAACGGGTCGACGCGGAGGCGGGCGCAGCGGCGCAGCAGTGACCGGGCGTGGAGGCGGCGGGGGCGGACTGGGGTGTTCGGGCGGGGCATGGTTCTCCGCGCGGGTGGTTTCGGGTGGGACGGTCTCACCCTTTCGCCCGGACGGGTGATTGTGAATCCCGCTGGCCGCACTCACTGTCATCATGCTTCGTGATATCAGCCGATAGAGTGGCCGGATGTTCGATCCGGTGCAGTTGAGGTCCTTCCTTGCGGTGGCCCAGACCGGCGGCTTCACCCGGGCCGCCCAACGGCTGGGGCTGCGGCAGTCGACGGTCAGCCAGCACGTGCGGAGGCTGGAGGAGGCCGCCGGCCGGCGGTTCTTCCTGCGCGACACCCACTCCGTGCAGCTGACCGGCGAAGGTGAGGCGATGGTCGGCTTCGCCCGGACGATCCTGGAGGCGCACGAGCAGGCGCTCGGCTACTTCGCGCGGACGCAGGTGCGCGGGCGGGTGCGGTTCGGCGCCTCGGAGGACTTCGTCGACACCGAACTGCCGCAGATCCTGCGGGGCTTCCGGCGGCGCAACCCGCAGGTAGACCTCGAACTCACCGTCGGGCTCAGCGCCGTGCTCTACGAACACCTGGCCGACGGGCGGCTCGACCTCGTGCTCGGCAAGCGCCCGCCGGGCGGCGACTCCCAGGGCCAACTGGTTTGGCAGGACCGGCTGGTGTGGGTCGCGGCGGAGGACTTCCGGCCGGCGGACCCGGCGGAGCCGCTGCCGCTCATCGTCTACCCGCCGCCGAGCTTCACCCGGGCGCGCGCCCTGGAGGCCTGCGACCGCGACGGCCGGCCCTGGCGGATCGCCTGCACCAGCACCAGCCTCTCCGGGGTCCGGGCCGCCGCGCTGGCCGGCCTCGGGGTGGTGCCGCACGCCCGGAGCCTGGTCCCGGCAGGCCTGCGGCCACTGCCCGACCAGCCGGGCCTGCCGGACCTGGGCACAACCGACTTCGCCCTCACCACGGGACGCACCACAGCCCGCGGCCCGGCCCGGATCCTGGCCCAGGCC
>NZ_JBFBDY010000898.1:0-2170 GCF_040683475.1 Kitasatospora sp. NPDC093558
CTGGACGACGGCGACGAACAGGGCCGGCAGCCAGCCGGTCGCGCCGGGCACCTTGCGCAGGACGAACTGCCGGTAGGTGGTGCGGGCCCAGCCGACGTCGAGGTCCTGCGGACCGTCCGGCCGCAGGCCCGCGCAGACGGCGACCGGGCCGTCGAAGAACGTCGGGTTGGCCCGTACCGCCTCGGCCCAGGCCCGGTCCATCACCACCCGGTCCTCCGGCCTGAGGTCGGGGGCGGCGGTCTCGGCGAGCCGGATCCGGGCGGGCTCCAGGATCTCGACCTCGGCGGGGGCGGGCTGTCGTTCGGTCACGCGGCACATGCTGGCACAGGCCGTGCCACCAGGCCGAACCCGGTGCGGAACGCAGGCGTCCGACCGCCGCCCCCGCCCGGCGGTCGGCGCGCGAACCGGCGCGGCGTGCACGTGAGGGCACCGGCGCGAAGCAGACACCTCACGCCCGGCGCACAGCGGCGCCCGCTCCGCGCCCAGGCCCGCCGAGCTCCCGTCCCCACCCCTCCCCCGGACCCGATCCTTACGGCGCTCTGATGCCGACCGCCCTGGGGGCCGCTGGAGCTCGGGGTGCGGCCGGTCTGCCGGCGCGGATCCGAGGAGTATGCCCACCAACGCGCCTTCACGCTCTCACCGGAGGCCTGAGCAGCGCCGGAGGCCCGAACAGCACCGGACGGCCGGACGACAACAGCCCTCAGAGCGCGACTTGGGTCTCGGCGCGCTCGCGGATGTACTCGTCCGGGTGCGTGCGGGCGATCTCCACCGCGCGCTCCACGAGCGGATGCAGCTCGGCCGGGTAGGCGCGCGGGACGAGGGGCAGCCCGGGGAGGATACTGCGGCGCACGTCCGGGTCCTCGTTGGCGACGAACTCCCGCAGCGCGGCCTCGTGCCACGCGTTGCGCACGCTCGCGCCGTCGTCCGGGTCGGTCCACCGGTCGCCGGCCGAGAGCGCCGTCCAGTACCAGGCCCGCGCCGCGCCCGCCCGCTCCTCGTCCGTGCCGGCCCGCAGCCGGGCCAGCAGCGCCATCCGGACCCGCCGGCGCCCGAAGGCCGTCAGGGCGGGCTCGACGAACCGCCGGTTGAAGCTCGGGTTCGGGTCGTACACCGCGGCCGTCAGCAGTGCCTCGAAGTACTCCTCGGGGAGTTCGGCCCGCCCGGCGAGCGCCTTGTGGACCTGCCAGCGCCCCGCGTCGGCGAAGTCCGGCCCCGGCTCCACCTCGACGCCGAGCACTCTGAGCAGGTCCGCCAGACGCTCCTCGAACGCGCGCGACCCGTCCCGGGCACCCCCCGGCAACGGCCGGAGACCCCGCACCTCGCCCGCCGTCTCTTTCGCTTCCACGAACCCCTCCTCATTCTGAGTCACCGGCACACTACTCGCTGCACATCCGTTCGGAGGCCGTTTTCGCCCAGGCCGGAGGCCCGATCGGCACCGCCGGACCGGGTTTGACGAGCGCTCGGCCTTCCACCACCCTTCCACTAATCGAATAGTGAAAGGGTACTTTGCCGATGCAAGAGGTCCTCTCGCCCGCCCACCCGATCCAGCCCGACCCCCGGCCGTTCCCCGGCCTCATCGCCCGGCGGCTCGCCGTCCTGCGCCAACCGGCCGTCCTCGCCTGGGGCCTGGCCGCCGGCTTCGCCGCCCTCTACGCGTGCGTCGGCGTCAACCGGCACCGGCGCGGCCTCACCAAGGCCTACGACCTCGGCATCTTCGAGCAGGCCGTCCGCGCCTACGCGCACGGCCGGGCGCCGGTCGTCCCGCTCAAGGGGCCCGGCTACCACCTGCTCGGCGACCACTTCCACCCGCTGATCGCCACCCTCGCCCCGCTCTACCGGGTCTTCCCCACCCCGGTCACGCTGATCGTCGCCCAAGCCCTGCTCATGGCCCTGGCCGTCGTCCCGCTGACCCGCTGGGCGCACGAGGTGGCCGGGCCGAGGGCGGCCCTCGTCATCGGCTGCGCCACCGGAGCCTCCTGGGGGATCGTCCGGGCGGCGGCCGACGACTTCCACGAGATCGCGTTCGCCGTCCCGCTGCTCGCCTTCACCGTCACCGCACTCGGCCGGCGGCGCCCGCTGGCGGCCGGGCTGTGGTCGCTGCCGCTGCTGCTGGTCAAGGAGGACCTGGGCCTGACGGTCGCCGCCGTCGGCGCGCTCATCGCCTGGCAAG
>NZ_JBFBDY010000899.1:0-2160 GCF_040683475.1 Kitasatospora sp. NPDC093558
CCGGTGTTTCCTCCGGATGCGCCCCCCGCCCCGCGGGGCCCCCCCGGGGGCCGGGCCCCGTGCCGGGGGGGGGGGGGGCCCCCCCCGCGGGGGGGGGCGGCCCGCCCACCGTCACGCCGGGGGCTTGCTGCCCGTGAGCACCCAGCGGACGTCGACGAAGCCCGGCTGCTGCAGGGTCATCCGGCCGCCCTTCACCACCTGGTAGGTGACCCAGGTGTTCACCAGCCGCGGCGACTCGGTGCTGGGCAGCATGTTGGTGGTGCCCCAGCTCAGCGGCGGTGTGAGACCGACGTCGACGCCCTCGCCGCCGTCCAGCAGGGCGGTGATCGTCTTCGCGCCGACGGCCTTGCCGGCCGCGGTCAGCTTGTCCGAGACCACGCGGAACACCTCGTACGCGACCCAGGTGGTCTCCACGCCGGGGTCGGACACGTCTATGGTCCGGCCGCCGCCGACGTCGCCGCGCACGACCTCGCGCAGCCCGTCCCACACCTTCGCCGACTCCGGCGGGTACCAGCTGGTGACGAACGCGCCGCCCAGCGGGCCGCTGTCGCCGCCGGTGGAGTCGACCACCGACTGCTGCACGCTGCCGATCACCGAGGCGATCCTGGTGTTCTTCGTGCCCAGCCGCCGGTAGGCGTCCAGCAGGTTGCCGGTCGGCTCGGCGCCGAGCGCGACGGTCACGCAGTTGCCCGGCTCGTCCTTGCCGACCGCCTTGCGCACCACCGGCGTGTAGTCGTTGGACTTCTCGGGCGCCTTGACGTCGAACAGCTTGAGCCCGGCCGGCTTGAGCGCGTTGGCCAGGTAGCCGAGCAGGTTGTCGCCGGCCGGGGTGTCCGGGCGCACCAGGGAAACGTATCTGCACCCGGCGTCGACCAGCTGGCGGCCGCTGCCGCCGATCAGGGCGGGCATGCCGCCGTCCACCGGGTAGGACAGCGGGCTGCTGAACTCCGGCTGGGAGAGCCCGTAGCCGCCGATCAGCGGGATCCCGGCGCGCTCCAGGACGGGCATGAAGGCGTCGCCCCACTGGCTGTAGGAGCCGATGACGGCGACCGCACCGTTGTCCACCGCCTGCTGCGCGCACGCCTTGGCGCCCTCGGCGTCGTTGTGCTCGTTGCAGGTGAGCACCCGGAGCCGGCGTCCGTTTAACCCGCCCTTGTTGTTCACGTCGCGTCCGATGGCCTCGGCGAGCGCGGTCATGCCGGGCCGGTCGGCCGAGCCGGTGCCGGCCGGTGCCCAGGTCATGACGGTGAGCTCGGCGCCGGTCGTGGCATCGGCCGGTCCGCCGCACGCGGAGGCCGAGAAGAGGGTGGGGAGCAGGGCCGCGGCGGTCGCGGCGGCGGCGATCGGGCGGCGTCGCGCGATCCGGCGGTGCCGCGCGATCTGGTTCCTGGCCTGGGAGTCGTCCCTTCGGCGGGTCATCGGTCTTCCCTCTCTGGGGCGCCCTCCGGCGCACCGGACCAAGCCAAGCCCTGGCGCCACAAGCTCAGAGGGCGGAAATGTGAACTCCCGGCAAACGGGTCCCGAACTCCCGACGGGAACGCGTGTAGATCCCGCGAGTGGAGCACGAACAGCACGGGAACGTACGATCGCTCCTCATGTCCGCCAGCACAGATTCTTCGCACCGGTCCGCCCGAAACCCTTCTCGTCCGGGCCACCGCTCCAGCACGATGGGCGGCATGCCGCTCAACGACCTGCCCTGGTGGCGCTGGCGAGCCCGACTGCGCTCGGCCCTGCACATGCTGTCCGACCCCGCCTTCCAGCAGGAGGCCTGGCTGACCGGCCGGGAGGGGTACGGGGACGTGACCGACGCCGTCTACCGCCTGGTGGAGGACACCTGGCTGGACCGCTGGTCCGCCGAGAAGTACATCGGCGCGATCTTCCGCGACGCTGCGGAGGCCGCCCTGGTGGACGTCGCCGTGCTGCGGGTGGTCAGCCTGCTGCACGAGGTCGGCGCCGACGCCCCGGCCACCGCCTACTTCGGGCACCCCGGCTGGCCGGAGGCCGTCCGGGCCGCGCGGGAGGCGCACGTGCTGCTGGCGGTCAACGACGGGGACGACCCGGACGCGGCGCCCAAGTCGCTGGACGTGCTGCGGATCGTGACCTCGGTCTGAGCCCGGCGGGCCCCGGTGCCCGTACTGCGGGACGGTCGGTGCCGTCCCG
>NZ_JBFBDY010000900.1:0-2160 GCF_040683475.1 Kitasatospora sp. NPDC093558
GGGCAGCGCCGCCTGATGCGGCGCTGCCTGTGGCGCATGGCTCAGTCCACGGAGAACTCGGCCCAGTGGAGGCCGGTGAGGGTGACCTCCAGGCTGCGGGCACGGCGGCCTCCGTCCGTGAAGTAGGCGTCGCGCAGGCCTTCGGCGATGATCTTCTCTTGCTCCTGCTGGCCGGCGCCGGCATCGCGGGCCTCGAACAGCCGGCGCGCGACGTCGCCGGACAGCTTTTGCGGGGGCAGGATGCGGTCGCGGGGGTCGTCGGTGCCGGGGCCGGTCGTCTTGAAGCCGAAGGTCGCCGACACCTCTACGGTGAAGCCGTTGGCCTCGGCGGCCTTGCGGATCCGGTCGCGGACGCGGGGCTGCCAGCGCTCCCGGACGGCGTCCTCGACCTTCTTCGCGTTGTCCTTGCCGATGCCGCCGCCCTTGAGCCAGCGCTCCACCGAGCGCTGGGAGACTCCCAGTTCGCGGGCGGTGTTCTTGGTGCCCTTGTACTGCTTCACCAGGAAGCTGGTGCGGCCGGCCAGGGTCTTGGGGATGGGCTTGGTCTGCAGGGCGCGTTCCAGCGCGCGGTCGAGCTCTTCACTCTTCAGGTCACTCCCCCTCGGCGTAGGCGTCGCCGCCCTTGATATGGCGGCCCGGGTTGACGTCGTCGGCGATCAGCTCCAGCGCCCAGGCCATCGTCTGGGTGCCCTCGTGCTTGACGTGCCCGGGCGAGATTCCCAGGCGCCACGCGGTGGCGAGGGTACTGTCCGGGCGGCGCAGGACGGCCAGCGGCGAGGGGCCCGTGGAGGGGTAGACGATGCAGTCGGCGAGCGCGGCGATCGGGTACTCGCCGGTCGCCTCGGCGTGACGGCGGATCTTGCGGTGCTTGTTCACGGTGTCGGTGTCGATGACCAGCGCCCGGTTGAGCGGGTCCCAGGTGAGCCGGTCCAGGGCCGGCCAGCGCTGGCCGGGCCGGTAGGAGGCGCCACGGGGGCGCTCGCGGAGCTTGCCGATCGAGCCTTTCGCCGTGGACTTGATGGCGTGCAGGATCGCGAATTCGGTCGCATCGCCGTTCTTCAGGTCGGCCATCGCCGTCAGGAACGCTTCGACGTCGCGGTCGGCCAGGTCCAGGGCCACGCCGAGGTTGGCCATGGTGGTGATGTAGGCCTCGCGCAGGTGTTTGTGCCACGGGTCGAGCCATGGGCCGGACTCGTGGCGCAGCCAGCCCTGCGTCGGCTGGACGGGGATGCCGAGTTCGAGGGCGTAGGCGACCTTGACGGTGCTGTACCAGGCGGGTCCGGTGGGCGGTAGGCCGTCGGGGGTGAAGGGGTTGGGCATGCTGGGGTCGAGTTCGGCGGTGGAGAAGTCGCACTTCCAGCTGCCCGGGACCTTCTTGTCAAAGGTGGGGTTGAGCTCGTGGACCGGCTCCGACAGGGCCAGGGTGAGCCTGCCTGCAGCGGCCATGAAGGCCATGTTGACGTCGATGCCGACCGCGTTGGGGTAGCCGCGCTCGCGGTCCTCGATCAGGTCCAGGGGGCGGATCCAGTCCCATGTCTCGGTGATCAGCACGTCATCCGGGTCGCGGTCCTTGGCGACGGGGTGCTCGGCCGGGGCCTCGGGCGGCGCGGGGTCGAACGCGCGGGTGCGTGAGCCCTCGACCGGGCCGGAGGTCCAGCCGGTCTCGGTGCGCACTGCGCGGGTTGGCGGGCGCAGCGCTTCCATAAGGGCGAGGCCGGTGACGGCGGTGGAGCCGCGCGGGGTCAAGACGCGCATCGCGTAGCCGCCGAGGAGGGCGGCGAGCTGTGCGGCGTCGAGGTCGTTGGGCACGTTCCAGCCGCCAGTGGTGAGCGCGGCCCACGTCGGGATGCAGTACTGGACGCACTCGCGCTTGGCGCCGTTGGGGGTGCGGTAGACGCGGGCCCATGGGCCGAATCCGCGCTGGGTGAGCTGCCAGCCAGCCTTGACGAGGGTCTTGACGATTGGTCCGGTCTCCCGGAGGCGGCCGATGCGGCGTTCGAAGTTGCCGTCGGCGTCCTCGCCCATCGGCGGCAGGCCGAGGAACTCGGCCGCGTCCGCCATGAGGACGACCAGTGGGTCGGCGTCCTTGCCGTGCTTGTGGAGCCGGGGCGCGCCGAGGCCGGCGGTGAGCGCCCACTCGGTCAGCTGGGGCAGCGTCTT
>NZ_JBFBDY010000901.1:0-2151 GCF_040683475.1 Kitasatospora sp. NPDC093558
GGCGAGCATCCCGCCGAGGGATCTCCAGCGCAGTCTCATCAGGGGTACCTCGTCCCGTTGGTGAGGGTGGTCGCCATGGCTGGGCGCCATGAGCGACATAGAAGTACCGGCCGGTGCTGTCCGATGGAAGAACTCCGGCCGAACTTGGCCAGACAACTTCGCGTGCGCGGCGGGGTGGACCGGGCGTCGGCGGGGCGGCCGGCGGTGCCGGGGCGGCCATGCGTCGGACTGTCCGGCAAACTGTCCGGCGTAGCGGAACGGCGGGCACGGGGAGGGACGGCAGTGGGCATCGACATCGCCGGGGAGCTGGGCGCGGCACTCGGTTGTACCGGCACGGTCCGCCTCGGCCCGGACCACCACCGGCTCACCGTCCCGGACGGGCACGGCGGGCCGACCGTCGACGTCCTCGGCGACCCCTCGGCGCAGCGGGTGATCCACCTCCTCCCCGGCGGCGGGCTGAACGTCGCCGCCAACTTCTGCACCGCGCAGGGCCGGAGCCTCGCCCGGTTCTTCGCCGACCACGGCTACCTGGTGATCGGGACCACGCCCCGCGAGGACGCCCTCATCCCGGTCACCGCCGACTGGGCCGGCTGGGGCCTGGCCGCGCACCGGGCGGACCTCGAACGCGTCATCGCGGCCGTCGAGGCCGTCACCGCCCTGCCGTACGAACTGCTCGGCCACTCGGCCGGAGCCGCGCTCGCCCTGGACACCGCCGCCCACAGCGGCGACAGCGCGGGCCTGCGACGCGTACTCGTCCTGGACACCACCGGCCCGTACGACCCCGCGACGGAACCCGACGCGGTCGCGAAGGCGGAAGCCCTCACCGACCTCCTCCAGCAGCAGCTCGACGCGGGCGCCCGGACGGTCGACCCCGGCCTCAAGGGCCTCTTCGCCCGTGCCGCCACCGCCCCGGACGCCCCGAGCGGAATGCCCCGGCCGCTTCCGCAACCGGCGGACGATCCTGGGCAGTTCGGCAACCTCGCCCTGCTGCACTACGCGCTCACCCACACCCGCGACCTGCCCGGCCCCGCAAACTGGATCTACCACCGGGGCCACAGCGGCGGCACCCACGCCTTCGGCCCCACCCCCGCCGAGGACCGCTTCGCCCTGACCCACACCCCGCTCGCCGTCTGGGCCGAGGCGGTCGGCCGCCTCGGCAGCGGCCTCCAGCCCACCGCCCTCCTGCGCGACCTCGCCGCCGTGTGGGCCGGACGGACGGACGTCCACCGGATCGACTGGCCGGCGATCCGGGCCGACGTGGTCTGGGTCAACACCGAACTGGGCCGCGGCGACCACGACTTGGGCGCCCGACTGATCCGGCACGGCGGAGCCCGCGTCGACTACCGCGTCGTCCCCGGCTACGGCCACGGCGACATCGTGTGGTCGGCCACCGCCGAGCACGACGTGTGGACGTCCCTGCTGCCCGCGCGCTGAACCCGGCGCCCGGGCGGCCGTTTTGGCGAGGTCGATGCAGGGTGCGCGGATCACCCAGTTGCCGGCGGCGAAGACCGCCTGACCGGCGCCCGCGGCCGTGCGGGAGGTCAGGTCACCGTCCACACCTGGTTGTCGGCCTTCGAGCACGCCTGCACCTTGGCCCACTGGGCGGCACCGTCCGAGGTCAGGCACTGCTCGGTGGAGGAGTTGACGATCTCGTAGCCGCCGGGCACCTGCACGAAGGACCAGAGCTGCTTGTCGTTGCCGGGCGGGCTCGTCAGGACCTGGATCCGCCCGGAGGCCACGTCGAGGTCCAGGACCTTGGTGAAGTTGGTCGAGCCGTTGCGCAGGTAGTAGCGCCCGTCGGAGGCCTGCTCCAGGCGCCACAGCTGCGCCGGGGAGTGATTGACGGGGTAGGTGCCGACGAGGTTGCCGTCCTTGTCGACGGAGTAGGAATTGTCCAGCGCGTTGCCGCCGACGGACAGCTGCGCCGCGGCGGGCAGTTGCGGCGGCTTCGGCGCCTGTGTGGGCGGGACGGACGGCGTGGGCTGCGTGGGCGGCGTGGACGGGACGGGCTGCGTGGGCGGGACCGACGGCGTGGGCTGCGCCGGGGAGGAGGCCGTCGGCACTGCGGGCGGCCTCGGCCTCCAGGACCGCGCCGTCGAGATCCTGCTCCTCGGCTGCACGTCCCTCGGCATCGTCGTGAAGGAGGACGGC
>NZ_JBFBDY010000902.1:0-2150 GCF_040683475.1 Kitasatospora sp. NPDC093558
GGCGCACTCGCGGCCGTCGTAGAGGTCGTCGATGACGAAGGCCCAGGTGAACCAGCCGGCGAGGGGGGCGAGCCGTTCGGCGCGCAGGTGCGGGTAGCAGCGGGCGATGAGTTCGCCGAGGTGGGTGTCGGCGAGGCGCTGGCGGGCGCGCGGGCCGTCGACGAGGCCGTAGCGGTCGGCCCATTCCAGGATGAGGCGCTCGAGTTCGCGGCGGTGCGGGGACATGCGGGCCGGCAGGCGGTACAGGACGTGGTCGGGGTGCGGGAGGAGTCGCAGGTCGCGCGGGACGGCAGGCATTTCCGTTTTCGGTCTCCTTCGGGCGGTCCGCTGCGGGGTGGTTCAGGGGCGTCTGGCGTGCAGGCGCAGGCGCAGCGGGGCCGGGTGGATGACGGTCCAGGGGCGGGGTTCGGCAAGGTGCGGGAGGAGGGGGCCCGGGCGCGGCCGGAGGTGCCAGCGGGAGGCGATGACGGCGAGGGCCAGGGTGATCTCGGTCAGGGCGTAGACGTCGCCGATGCACTTGCGGGCGCCGGTGCCGAAGGGGACGTAGGCCTGGCGCGGGAGTTGGGCGCGGCGCTCGGGCGACCAGCGGCCGGGGTCGAAGCGTTCGGGGTCGGGGTAGAGGTCGGGGCGGTGGTGGAGGAGGTAGGGGGAGAGCAGGACGGGGGTGCCGGGGTCGAGGTGCTCGCCGGCGAGTTCGACGGGGGCGGTGACGGTGCGGCTGTAGAACCAGGCGGACGGGTAGTAGCGCAGCGTCTCGGCCACGACGCGGTGGGCGAGGTCGAGGCGGGCGATGTCGGCGGGGGTGAGCGCGGGGGTGTCGGCGTGCACGGGTAGGACGGCGCGGGCCTCGCGGGCGACGGCGTCGGCCAACTCCTCGTCCCTGGACAGGAAGTGCAGGGCCCAGCCGAGTGCGGAGGCGGAGGTGCCGATGCCGCCGGTGAGCATGGTGACGACCTGGTCGCGCATCTCGCGGTCGGTCAGTCCCTCGCCGATCATGAGGGCGAGGAGGTCGTCCTGTGTGGTGTCGCCGCTGCTGCGGCGGGCGGCGATGGCGCCGGCGACCTCCCGGCTCACCGTGCGGCAGGCGTGGCGGAAGCGGCGGTTGCCGGGTGTGGGCAGCCGGTCGAGGGCGGCGAACGGGTAGCGCATGTGGCGGCCGATGCCCGCGTGGAAGTCCGGGTAGACGGCGGCGATCCGGGCCACCGCGGCGGAGGCGCCGTCGGCGGAGAACATCGTGCGGGTGATGATCCGGGCGATCAGCGGGTAGGTGTGCCGCTCGACGTCGATCACGGCCCCGTCCGACCAGCCGCCCGCGGCGGCGAGGACCTCCTCCAGCATCACCGCCAGGTACCGCCCGAAGGCCTCCGCCCGGAAGGCGGGCTGGAGTTGACGGCGCTGGCGGCGGTGCACGTCGTGCGGCGTGGAGCCGAGCCCGTCGCCGAGGAAGGGCCGCAGTTTGTCGAAGAGCGGCCCGCCCTTGTCGAAGTGCCGGTTGTCGGTGAGGACGTGCTGGAACAGCTCCGGCGTGCACACCATCACCGCCCGCTGCGGCCCGAGCCGCAGCTCGACGAGGTCCCCGTGCGCGGGCAGCGAGCGCAGGAACGGCAGCGGATTGCGGAACAGCGCCGGCACGTGCCCGAGCAGCGGCAGCGCCCCGGGCGCACGGCCGGACCGGCAGGCGGGCACGGCGGTTACGGCAGGTGCAGTCATGTCTCCCCGTTCGACGCAGGATTGGGACTCCAGCATCGGAACGGGGGTGCCCCGGCCGCCGGAGGGCAGCAATCTGGCACCGGCCAAGGGGAGTTGAGAAGCCCGGGACGCACCCGAATATACGTACTACGGCACTTTCCGGCCGGTGTGTCACACCCTGTCAGACTTCGTCCGGCAGCGGCGTGGTGAGGGTCAGGGAGACCTGTTCCCTGACCATGTCGACGTCGAGGATCCGGGCCGTGATCCGGCGGCCGGGCGGGACGGTGGTGGCGTCGGTGATGACCGCGGTGAAGCCGCCGATGTCGACGAGGGCGGCGCCGGAGGTGGTGGTCCCGGTGGTGACGCCGGTGATGGTCTGGCCGGGGCGCAGGGTCTTCAGCAGGGCCCAGTCCCGGTCGCCGGGGGCCGGGTCGGTGCGCCGGCGGGCGCGCAGGAGGCCG
>NZ_JBFBDY010000903.1:0-2148 GCF_040683475.1 Kitasatospora sp. NPDC093558
GGGGAGACCATGACCATCAGCCACCCTGAGCCCGTCACCGCCCGCCTCCACTCCGCCGCCCTGCCGCACTCCCCGGGCGCCCGCCCCGGCAGCGGGGACGTCCACCCCGTGCTGCGCCGGGTCGCCGCGCCGCCCGCCGCCCTCGACCTCCTCGCCGACGCCCACCGCACGCTCGCCCGGGCCCGCGCCCTGGAGGACCCGCTGGAGCGGTACGCCACCGCGCACCTGGCCGCGCTGCGCACGGTCGCGGCCGTGCTCGCCGTGCGGGGGCGCCCGGAGAAGAACCCGCGCCGCCGAAAAGCCATCCGCAGCGCCTGGGAGGTGCTGCCCGAGGTGGCCCCCGAGCTCGCCGAGTGGGCCCTCTACTACGGCGCCGGCGCCCGCCGCCGGGCCGCCGCCGAGGCCGGGATCCGGGGCGCCGCCTCGGCCCGCGACGCCGACGACCTGGTCCGCAACTCCGCCCTGTTCCTGCGCCTGGCCGAGCGCCTCCTCGGCCTGCGCCCGACCCCGCCCGCCCCGCGCCTGCCGTCGGCCGGCGACTCCCCGCACGACGGGTGACGGGCGGTACCACCCGCCCGGTCTAAGGTGGTGACATTCCTGATCGATCTGCACGTGCCGAGGAGTCCCGCCTTGTACCCGACGCGCCCCCGCAGCGCCCTGCGCACCGCCGTGGTCTGGGAGGTGGTGCGGGCCGCCCTGGAGAAGCGGGCCGCCGAGCTGGACCAGCCCGTGCTCGACGTCGTCGACACCGGTGGCGGCACGGGCAACTTCGCCGTGCCGGTGGCCAAGCTCGGCCACCGGGTCACCGTGGTCGACCCGAGCCCGGACGCGCTGTTCGCGCTGGAGCGCCGGGCCGCCGAGGCCGGCGTCACCGAGCTGGTCCGCGCCGTCCAGGGCGACACCCAGACGCTGCCCGAGGTGATCGCCCCCGGCACGATGGACGCGGTGCTCTGCCACGGCGTCCTGGAGGTCGTGGACGATCCGGCCGAGGCGCTCGGCAGCCTGGCCGCCACCCTGCGCCGCGGCGGCCTGGTCAGCCTGCTGGCCGCCAACCGCAACGGCGCCGTGCTGGCCCGCGCGCTGGCCGGCCACTTCACCGAGGCCCGCACCGTGCTCTCGGCCGCCGACGGCCGCTGGGGCGAGCAGGACCCGATGCCGCGCCGCTTCACCGGTGACGAGCTCTCCCGTCTCGCCGAGGGCGCCGGCCTGCGGGTCGAGTCGGTGCACGGCGTCCGGGTCTTCTCCGACCTCGTCCCCGGCGTCCTGGTGGACACCGAGCCGGGCGCGATGGAGGCGCTGCTCAAGCTGGAGGAGGCCGCCGCCGCGCAGCCCGCCTTCCACGCCGTGGCGACCCAGCTGCACGTACTGGCCACGCTCGGCTGAGCCCCTGGGACGTCGCTCCGGACGGGCGTCCGGCCTCCCGCCGCCGGGCGCTTCGCACACAGTCCGGCGGCGGTTCGTCTCCCCTCCACCTCCCGGCAGCCCGGCCGTGATCGCCGCGGCCCCCAGGTCCGGGCCGATTCCACCGGATCGGGCACTAGTTCGCCTCGTCCCGCGTTGGGAGGGATGCGGTCCGGCCTGGCCGAAGTGGCCCGGCCCACGCGCTGCGGACCACCCCGGAACGGGCCCGCGGACCGTATGATCTGGGTAAAGCCGGAAAGCATGACAGCCGGACGCATGGGGCATATGGACGACACGGACCGGGTCCCCCGCACAGGCGTCCGACCGCGTGTCCCGAAGGCCGAATGGACTTGCCTCCCCGACCGGGGCGGCGGACCGGTCGCACCCGCGACCGACGAGTAGGAGGACTCCGTGCCGCTCTCGGAGCACGAGCAGCGACTGCTCGACCAGATGGAGCGAGCGCTGTATGCCGAAGATCCCAAATTCGCGTCGGCGCTTGAGGGAACCGGGCTGCGCACCTACACCCGCCGACGGGTCTACCTGGCCGTCGCCGGCTTCGTGGTGGGCGTCGGCCTGCTGATGGGCGGCATGGTCGTTCCGGACCAGATCTGGGTCAGCGTGGTCGGGTTCCTGGTGATGCTCGGGTGCGCGGTGTTCGCCGTGACGGGCTGGCGCCGCGGGCCCGCGGGCCAGGGCTCCGGCCCCAAGCAGGCCGCCGCGCCGCGCCGCAAGGCCGGGATGATGGAC
>NZ_JBFBDY010000904.1:0-2145 GCF_040683475.1 Kitasatospora sp. NPDC093558
CTCCGGCCGGTGGGGGAGGCCTGGCCCGCTTCACGCCCGGCGCCCTGTTCACCGAGCGGGCTCCGGTGAGCGGGCTGGCCGCGGTGGGGGGCGATCTCGGGGAGGACGTGGAGGTGGAGTTCGCGGTGTGGTCCGTGGGCGGGCGGCGCTGCTCGGCCTTCGGCGAGCCGGGCGAGCCCGCGGCGGTGGTGTTCGCTCCGGGGACGGGCTTCGAGGTGGTGGCCGTCGACGAGCCGGACCCGTCCGCCGGCGTCCCCGCCCGCGTGCTGCTCCACGAGGTGGGGAGCATCCGGCCCGCCCCGGACCGCCTGCGCACCTGGCTCGCCCGCCGCGACGCCGTCGCCCCGGCCGACCGCGTCCGCCCGCCCCACCCGGCGCACTACCGCCTGGACTTGGGCGCGGCCGACTGCTCCTGACGTCGCACGGGTTCGCCGAGCCGGAGCCATCGCCGGAGCCGGGGCCGGGGCCGAGGCCACTGCCTGCGGCGGATCACCTCGGCGTGCTGTCTTCGACCTGATCGGCGTACCAGGCCTGCAACCAGTCGAGGACGTGCTCCGAATCGCTCATGGCCGGACATGTCATTGCCGCGGCCCTGCGCACACCTCGACCGGGTCCGGTGTCCGACGCCGGTGGGGAGCCGAGCCCCGCCCGGTCACGCGCTGCCGAACCGGATTGCGTACCAACCGGGTTGAACCTGCTCCGGCGGCGTCTCCGTCGGCACTGGTGAGGGGCCGATGCGTTCGCCCGGCCTCGGTTGCACCCCGGCGTCCCTTCCCTGGAGCAGATATGAAGAAGATCAAGGCCGTTGCCGTCGCGGCAGCCGCGTTCGCCGCACTGTCCGTCGCCGCCGTGCCCGCCAGTGCGGCGGGTCCGGGCGACAAGGGCTGGGGCGACGAGAGCACGTGCAGCAGCCCGGCGTGGGGCGGCACGTACCTGTGCGGTGGCGCGTACGGCGGTGGCACGACGACGTACTACTTCCGTGACGGCGGCCAGGAGGTCTTCGTCGTCGGCACCGACCACGCCGTGTGGACGCGTTGGAGCGACAAGTCCGGCCACAAGAGCGGCTGGGTCTCCATGGGCGGCTACCTGGTGGGTCCGGTCGACATCCTCGCCTCGGACACGGGAGGCGGCAATTTCGAGATCGCCGCGACGGGCGCCGACGGCCGTCTCTGGGGCCGCGTCCGTAGCGCCGGCAACAGCTGGAGCGCGTGGGCCGCGGTCTGACCCCAGGAGTCCGGCTGAACCTCCCGCCGCCGGCCGGCCGTCGGAGAGGACGTGGACCCCGGTGCGGAGCGTGCCGGGCGTGCGGGAGGAGTGCCGAGGGTGAACGAGGCGGAGCGGGGCGGGTTCAGGCTCGCGGCGGTGTTCGACGCCGTGGACCCGGTGACGGGCCCGGGGTTCGCGCCGGACCGTCCCCGGCTGGCGGAGGGGCCCGCGCGGCAGGCCGTGCTGCGCTACCTCCGGGGCGGGGCGGCCGTGTTGCTCACGCCGATGCTGACGGACGACGTGGTCGATCCGGAGCGGCGCGGCGTGGTACCGCTCGGGTTCCGGACGGACGGGCAGTGGATCTGGACCGACACGGTGACCTACTACCTGGAGACGTACGGCCTGGCGCCGGAGCCGGACCTGCTCGCGCACGTCCGGGCGCAGGGGGACGGGCCGTGCCGCCTGCCGGACCGCGAGGTGCTGGAGCGGGCGGTGGCGTTCGTCCTGGCACCGCCGGTGCCGGAGCGGGTGCCGGAGTCGGAGCGGGTGCCGGTGTGGAGGGCCGGCTCGTGACCGGCTGAACGCGAGCGGGGGCGCCGTCCGTCGGTGCTTGTAGGAGCTCGGGTGCTTGTAGGAGCTCGGGTGCTCGTAGGGGTTCGGGTGTTCGTAGGGGTTCGGGGCTTGTAGGAGTGGCGTCGAGTGCAGGGGATGAGCGTGGGCGAGGAGAAGCGCGGCACGGGGGAGCAGGGCTCGTCCGGTTTCCGACTTCCCGTGGTGAACTGGGCCATGGCGGCCGAGGCGGACGGCGAGGACGAGACGGCCGAGGTCGGCCCCGTTGCGTCGGGGCCGGGGCTGGAGCCGGGTCTGGAGCCGGGGCCGGTCGCGGTGGGGTCCGCACCGGTGGTGCCGACCGCGGAAGCGACCCCGACGCCGCCGGGC
>NZ_JBFBDY010000905.1:0-2145 GCF_040683475.1 Kitasatospora sp. NPDC093558
AGCTCGGCGACGGGCACCGGCAGCCGCCCGCACACCAGCGGCGCCGAGAAGCCCGCGAGGGACTGCGCCACCAGCACGAGCGGCCCGGTGAGGCCGGCGTGCCGCTCCACCGCCGAGACGATGGCCCGCGCGAACTCCTCCAGGCCCGCGCCGTCGTCGCCCGGCAGGTCCATGGTGATCACGTCGTGCCCCCGGGCCCGCAGTTCGGGCACCAGCCGGTGCCAGAACCAGGCCCGCCCGTCGGCACCGGGAACGAGCGTGAAGGTCGCCATCGTCGTCCTCCTTCTGCACGTGTTCGTCCGTGCTCCCCCCGACGCTATCGGGCCCCACCGACACCGCGCCGCCGCCCGGACGCTACGACAGCGGCGGCGCCCCCGCCCCCGTCCAGGGAGTGGAATTCCGCCCGCGGCGGGCGGTGCGCGCGGCAGCGTGGGCACCATGATCCTGCAACCGGAGACCGACGACCTCGCCGCCTACCTCGCGGCGGACGAGGCGATCGACCATCGACACCCCGAACTGCGGCAGCTGGCCGCCGAGTTGGCCACCCCCGAGGCGGCCTTCCACCACGTCCGCGACCGGGTGGCCCACTCCGCCGACGCGGGCGCGTACAGCGGGGCCTACCGCGCCTCCGACGTCCTGGCCGCGGGCAACGCGATCTGCCACGGCAAGTCCCATCTGCTGGCCGCCCTGCTGAGGGCACAGGGCGTGCCGACCGGCCTGTGCTACCAGCGGCTGGAGGACGGCGACGGCGGCTTCGTCCTGCACGCCCTCAACGCCGTGCACCTGGACGGCCGCTGGTCCCGCCTGGACGCCCGGGGCAACCGCGAGGGCGTGGACGCGCAGTACGACCTGCGGACCGAACGCCTGGCCTGGCCCGTCCGCCCCGACCTCGGCGAACGCGACTACCCCGGCATCCTCACCGCCCCGCCGGCCGCACTGCTCCACGCACTCGCCCAGGCGACGCCGGGCCGGCCCGGCTTCGGCTACCTGCCGTCCGACCTCCCCGGGACAAGCACCCTCCCCGGGACAAGCACCGGCGATTGAAACCCGGCGCCCGCCCCGGGCGCCGGTCCACTGCCGCGACGGCCCGCCGGACACAACCGACGGGCCGTCAACAGCCCGTGAACCCTCCGTATATCACCTGTTGACGAACGCCTCGCAGAGTTGCCACCGCAAGCCCCCAGGGCCGGCCGATGGAAACCCGATCGCCCCGTGCGTCCCCCTTCCGTCTCCCGCTGGCAGGACACGAGCACTTCCGAGGAGAATCCGGTGGGACTGACAGGCTTCGACCTGCATGCGCTGGCGCACCCGCTGTTCTACGACTCGCCCGAGCGCGTCGACGACGCGCACACCCGCTGGCGCCCGCCGGACATCGGCGACGGGCAGCTGGGCGCGGGCCGTGACGTGTGGGTGCGGGTCGGCTACGGCAAGGCGCTTCCCGCACAGGGCTGGAAGATCCACGTCTCGACCACCGCCGACACCGCCCAGGCCGTCCTGGACACCGTCGCCGCCATCTGCGCCCGCCGACGGACCGACTTCAAGTTCCTGCGCAGCAGCACCCTCCTCGGCGCCTTCAACTCCAAGTACGCCCACCGGGGTTCGGCCGGAAAGTTCATCGCCGTCTACCCCACGGGCGAGGCGGAACTGAAGGACCTCCTGGAGGAACTCGCCGCGGCCCTGGACGGCCACCGCGGCCCCTACATCCTCTCCGACCTGCGCTGGAACGACTCCAGCCCGGTCTTCCTGCGCTACGGCGGCTTCGCCGAACTGTGGGCCGACGACGCGGACGGCAAGCGCGTCATGGCCATCACCGCCCCGGACGGGACGCTCGTCCCCGACCGGCGCACGGCCTACTTCACCGTGCCCGAGTGGGTGGACGTCCCGGTCTTCGTCCAGGACCGCATCGACGAGTTCGCCAAGGCCGGCCACGCCGACATGCCGTACACGGAACTGGAACCCCTGCACTTCTCCAACGGCGGCGGCGTCTACGCGGCCAAGGACCCGGCCACCGGCGAGAAGGTCGTCCTGAAGGAGGCCCGCCCGCTCGCCGGGACGGACGGCCGCGGCGAGGACGCGGTCACCCGCCTGCGCCGCGAACACGCCATGCTGCTCGCACTGGCCGACACCGGCCACGTGCCCCGCGTC
>NZ_JBFBDY010000906.1:0-2143 GCF_040683475.1 Kitasatospora sp. NPDC093558
GCCGTGGAAGCGGACCCAGACGCTCTCCTCGACGAGCTCGTGCGGGACCGAGTAGCGCACCGAGTTGACCGAGATCGTCGAGTCCTTGCCGACCCGGCGACTCTCGCCGAACGCGGCGGTGAACGGCTGCTCGGGCACCGGGTGCAGCCGTAGACGTTCCTCGGCCAGCAGCTCGGCGGGGATCCGGCGGGTCTCGCGGTGGACACGGTTGTTCACCTCCGTCATGAAGTCCGCGCAGGCTTCCTGCAGTCCGGCGAAGTCGGTGTACTCGGTCCGCAGGTTCACCTGCGTGGGCACCAGGTCCCGCTTGGCGATCCGGACCGTCGACTCGGTCCCGCCCTTGGAGGCCGGGTCGGCCGGCATGCAGGTCCGCACCACCGTGCCGTAGTGGCGGGCCATCGGCACCAGCTCGGGGTTGCGGACCGCAATCCGGGCGACGTGCTCGACCGTGGCCGTCTTCTCGTTGTCGGTCAGGCAGTAGGTCGGCACCCCGCCGATCGCGCGGAACGTCGCGTCCAGGCAGGCCGCCACCGTCGGAAGGGTCTTGTCGAACACCGGGATGACCACGCGGAACCGGGACCAGGCCAGCCACGCGCACCACAGGCTCGTGCGCCGGGAGCCGATGCGTGGGCCCTCCCCCCAGTCCCATTGCATCCACATCGCCGGCTCCGGGATCCAGGGTCTGAACACCCTGCGGTTCCCGGCCCGGTAGGAGTCCTTCGCCGCCGCGACGGCCCGGCGGGTCGTGCGGTCGGTGCCGGTGAAGCCCATCGCGACGATCTTCTTGTGAACAGCGTCGGCTCCGACCTTGCCGCGGGACCGTTCGACCAGTTCCTCCACCTTCGGCAGGAAGTCGTCGATCAGCTTCGACCGCACCGCCCGTTCGGTCGGGTCGACGCCCTGGCCCCGGAGCTGGACATAGCGCCGGACCGTGTGGTGGTCGCAGCCGGCCAGCTCGGCCGCCTTCCGGTAACTCCCTGTGAGGTCGTACGCCTCAAGAATCTCCATGATCTCCTCATCGCTCTTCACCATGCCCACTGTGCGTTACGGGCGTGGTGGGTCGGCGGGGAGATCAGCTGTCCGCTACTGGGGAGGTTCCGTGTCCGCCAGTGGGGAGACCAACTGACCGCCGTCGGGGAGTCTGCCGGGATCTGATCAACATTTCGGGATGACCGAGAGTGACCGTCACGGGGTGAGCAGGACGCGGCGCCGGAGGAGTTCGAAGCCAGCGCGGCCATAGCCTTGGCGTTTGAGGAATTTGACCCGATTTACGTGTCCCTCGACCATGCCGCTGGAGTAGGGCAGGGTCAGGCCGGCGGTCACGGCGTCGAAGTCCTTGTAGAGGTTGCGGGCGAAGCTGTGCAATGGCGGCAGCTCGCTGCCCTCGACCGCCTTGATCCAGCGGGGCAGGAGGTGGCCTTCGAGGTTCTTCATCATCTTGGCGAAGTCGCTGATGTGCCTTCGGAGATCGGCGAGTTCGGGGCAGCCGGCCAGGATCCGCTTGAGCCGGAGTGCCTGGCCGGAGCTGAGGTTGTCGGGGTGTGTGGCGGGTGAGCCAGCCGACGACCTGCCGGACGGTGGGCGCTTCGGACCTCTTGGGCGCCGGAGCTTCGGCCGAGCGGAGGGGTTCGAGCCATCGCCGGACGCTGCGGCTGCTGCCCCGGTAGCCGCGTTCCCGGAGCTCGCGGAACAGCCGTCCGCTGTCGGTGCAGCCCTCCTGCCAGCGCATATTGAGGTATTCGGCCCAGGGCTGCAGCCTGTTCGGCCTTTGCCCGGGCGGGCACAGCAGGTCCTCGACCGCGGTCGCGAAGGCGTACCTGCGGACGGTCTTGCGGTCCATCCGCAGTGCCTTGGAGATCACGTCGATGGCGACGCCCTTGTCGTACATCTCGTGCACAGCGGCGAAGTTGCGCCGGTTGTTTGCCGCTCGCTTGCCCTCCACCGCCGGTGGCAGCGGCGGCGCCGTCACCGTGTCCTGGGCCTCCTCCGGCGGGATCAGGCAGCGGCGGTGCGCGACGACGCACTTCTCGACCGTCTTGCACAGGTTCAGCCACAAATGAAAGCGATCAGCGATCTGCACCGCGTCCGGGGCGGCAGTGCGGACCGCCTCGGCGTAGGCGCTGGCCCGGTCCCGGCACACGAC
>NZ_JBFBDY010000907.1:0-2139 GCF_040683475.1 Kitasatospora sp. NPDC093558
ACGTCCTCCCCCGTGAAGGTGACCGGCTCCTCGGCGGGCCCGTCCCAGCCGCCCGGCCCGAGGCGGCGCGCCAGCCGGGTCTCCATCGTCTGGAGCAGGCCGCCCACCGCCCGCGCGTTGCCGAAGTCGTGCGGGCGAGCTGCGCGTTGGGCGTCGAACCAGGCGGCGGCGCGGCGCGCGGCGTCGTCGGAGAGCCGGTAGCGCTGGGCCGCCGCCTGGGTGCGCAGGATCTGCACGAGGTCGGCGGTCGGGTAGTGGGCGAAGTGCAGGGTCTCGCCGAAGCGGGAGCGCAGGCCGCTGTTGGCGTCGAGGAAGCGCTGCATCTCGCGCGGGTAGCCGGCCGCGATGACGACGAGCCGCCCGGGGTTCTCCATCATCTCGCGCAGGAGGGTGTCGACGGCCTCCTGGCCGAAGTCGTTGCGGTCGTCCCCGGTGGCGAGCTGGTAGGCCTCGTCGATGAACAGCACCTTGTCGAGCGCGGAGCGCACCACTTCGCGCGTGCGCGGCGCGGTCTGGCCGATGTACTGGCCGACGAGGTCGGCGCGCGTCACCTCGACGACCTCGTCGGTGTGCAGGAGCCCGAGCGCGTGGCAGATGCGGCCGACCAGGCGGGCGACGGTGGTCTTGCCGGTGCCGGGCGGGCCGAGGAAGAGCATGTGCGGGACGGCGGTGCCGGGCAGGCCGCGGGCCTGGCGGAAGGCCAGGCGTTCGGTGAGGCCGGTGAGGAACTCGCGGACCTCGCGCAGGCCGACCAGGTGGTCGAGTTCGGCGAGCAGGTCGGCCGCGGCCGGCACGGGCTTGGGCGGGTAGGACCGGTAGCGCTCGGGCAGGTCGGCCGGGAGCAGCGGCAGGTGGACCTGGCGCTGGACGCGGCCCGCCCAGGTGTCGAAGAGGTCGTCGGCGAGCAGGCGCATCGCCCCGGCGTTGCCGAAGCCCTCGCGGGCGACCCGGTGCATGCCGGTGACGACGCGCTCCAGCAGCTCGCGGGCCTCCTTCGTCGGCGTGAGCTGACGTTCCGTCAGCATGCCGAGCAGGATGGTGAGGAGCGTCTGCGGGTCGTAGTCGGGGAACTCGATGTGTGCCCTGATGCGGCGGTCGAGGCCGGGATCGGCGGCGAGGAACTCGCGCATCTTGTCGGGGTATCCGGCGAGCACCACGACCAGGCGGTGGCGGTCGTTCTCCATGCGGGCCAGCAGTGCGGTGATCGCCTGCCCGCCGAAGCCGTCGCGCTGGTCGCTGAGCGCGTAGGCCTCGTCGAGGAACAGGACGCCGTCGAGGGCGCGGTCGACCAGGGCGTTGGTGCGTTCGGTGGTCTGGCCGACGTAGCCCGCCACCAGGTCGGAGGCGTCGGCCTCGATCAGGTGGCCGCGGCGCAGCAGGCCGAGGTCGCGGTAGATCTCGCCGATCAGGCGGGCGACGGTGGTCTTGCCGGTGCCGGGGTTGCCGGTGAACAGGAGGTGCTGGGTGGCGGCGTCGCGCCGGGCGGGCAGGGCGCGTTCGGCCTCGATGCGGTTGCGCAGGCGGTGCAGGTGGCGTTTGACGGGGGCGAGGCCCGGCATGGCGTCCAGGCGCGCCCAGGGGCTCTCGTCGTGCGGAGTGACGGTGGTGACCAGGCGCCGTTCGAGGACCGTGCGCCGGTCGAGCGCGGCGCCGTCGGCGACGAGCAGACGCAGGTCCTCGCGCCAGGCCGAGGCGCGGCGCGGGGTGGCGGCGAAGGAGCGTACGAGCGGTGCCAGCTCCCGCCAGTCGATGATCCTCAGGCGTTCCCGGAGGCGCAACTGCTGGACCAGGCGATCGAGTTCGGCCTCCTCCGGGTAGCCGACCCGGAACGCCCCGCCCCGGCCCGGCTGGTCGATCTCGCCGCTCAGGAAGGCGGCGAGGGCGGGGTAGACCTGCCGGTCGGCGACGACCCGCTCGACCTCCTCCAGCGTGGAGCGGCGGAACACGAAGACCCAGCGGTTGCGGCCGAGCCGGTCCTGGGCCCGGTCGGCGAGGGCTCCGGCCAGTTGCCGCGAGGCCTCGTTGTGGACCAGCGTCTCCTCGGCCTGGATGTAGACGACGGCGGTGCGCACCTCGCGCTGGCGCAGCTGCCCGAGGTGCGTCATGACGGCGAAGGGGTCGGCGATGCCGCCCCCGGAC
>NZ_JBFBDY010000908.1:0-2138 GCF_040683475.1 Kitasatospora sp. NPDC093558
TCTACCACGCGGGCGAGCAGGTCGTCGTCGCCCACGGTTGCGCGAACGCGGCCACCGGCGCACCGATGCTCGAGGACACCGGCTTCCTCTTCGGCTCCGTCACCAAGGTCCTGACCACCACGCTGGTCCTCCAGCAGGTCGAGCGCGGGGTCCTGGACCTCGACGCGCCGGTGGTGAGGTACCTGCCCGAACTGGCCCTGACCACGCCGGGTGCGGCGGACAAGATCCTGGTCCGGCACCTGGTCTCGCACACCAACGGCATCGACGCGGACCTGTTCTTCCCCGATGCCAAGGGCCGTGACGCCCTGAAGGCCTACGTCGAGGGCCTCGCGAGCAGTTGCGGTGCCCTGTTCGAGCCCGGAGAGCGGCTCAGCTACTCCAACGGCGGCATGATCGTGGCGGGCCGCCTGCTGGAGGCGGTGACCGGGCTGCCCTTCCCCGAGTTGCTCAAGCGTGAGCTCTACACGCCGGTCGGCATGACCGGCTCCAGCGCCTCGGCCGAGGAGGCCATCCTGCGCAGCACGGCGGTCGGCCATTTCCCGGATCCGCAGACCATGGCGGCCAGGCCCACCAGCATGTTCATGCTGCCCGATACCTGGGGGCCGGCCGGCGGCACGCCGATCGGCACGATCGCCGACCTGCTCGCCTTCGGGCGCACCCATCTCGCGGGCGGTGTGTCCCCGTCCGGCGCGCGCGTCCTGTCGGCCGAGTCGACCGCGCTGATGCAGCAGGTGGCGTTCGACATGGGCACCCCGAACACCCCGCCGATCGGCCTGGGCTGGGTGCGGTATCCGTTCGGCGACACGACCGTCCTGGCCATGTCGGGTGCCTCGCCGGGCGGGGTGTCCATCCTGTGCGTCCTTCCCGAGCACGACCTGGTGTTCACGGCGTTCGGCAACACCCCGGGGGCGATCATGCTGCAGGACCAGATCCTGCGATGGCTGCTCGGCGAGCACCTCGGTGTGCAGGTCCCCGTGCTGATCACCGAGCTGGAGGAGGACGTCGACCTCAGTCCGTACGTGGGCACGTACCGCTCCAACCAACTCCGCGTCGACGTCAGCGTCGTCGACGGCCAGCTCGAGGAGCGGGTGACGTACGAGCCGGCGGACGCCTCGCAGGAGCGGATCTTCACGCAGTTCGCCGGCGGGAGGGTCTGTGCCCCGCCGCAGCGCCTCGTGCCGATCAGGCCCGGCCTGTTCGCGCCGGCCGGATTCCCGCTGGAGGCCTTCGACGGGTACCTGCGCCTGCTGCTGGTGTCCTACCACGACGTCAGCGACGGCCAGGCGCGCTTCCGCAACGGCGGCGGCCGACTGACCCTGCGGGTCTGACCTGCCCGGTCCGACCTCCCGGACGGCCCCCGGGTGAGAGGATCTCCAGCATGCTCACGATAGGCCAACTCGCCGACTACGCCGGGGTGACCGCCAAGGCCATCCGCCACTACCACGAGCGCGGCCTGCTCGCCGAGCCCGACCGCGACTCGTCCGGCTACCGGCGCTACGACGCCCAACACGCCCTCACCCTGGTCAAGATCAGGACCCTGGCAGGCGCGGGCGTACCGCTGGCCCGCGTCAAGGACCTCCTGGACGGGGACCCCGACACGCTCACCGCGGCCATCGCCGAGATCGACCAAGACCTCCGGGACCGCATCGCGCACCTGCGGCAAGCCCGTGCGAACCTCGCCCGGCTGCGCAGCGGCGACCGGCTGTTCGTCTCCCCGGATGTCGCCGACTACCTCGACCAGTTGCGCGAGCTCGGCGTCAGCGAGCGCCAGGTGCGCCTGGAACGTGACGGCTGGATTCTCCTGCACGCCGCCTCACCCGAGGACGCCGACCGGTGGTTCGCGCAGAAGCACGAGCTGATCACCGACCCCGAGTTCGGCGCCCTCTACCGTGAGACCGACGCCGCCTACGACTGGTCGCCGGACGACCCCCGCCTGCCCGCGCTCGCAGAGCGCACCCTCACGTGGCTCGCCGGCCACCACGGCCCGTCCGAAGCCGGGCCCGTCGGCAACCCCAGGATCGCCCAGCTGGCCGCGCAGACCCAGGCAGGGGCCTCATCCCCGGCCTGGGAGCGCCTCGCCCAACTCATGAGGGCCAGTCCGACCAAGCCGGCTCTGCGGTGACCGGTCCAGACGCGAT